>JAICZD010000103.1 GCA_025933855.1 Modestobacter sp.
AAGGAGAAGACCGACGTCGGCGGGCGACCCGGCCACATTTTCACGCCTGCCAGGCGTCCCGAACAGGGATACAAGGACTGAGCTGAGCCGGCCCGAAACGGGCCCGTACCGGACGTGGCGAAGGAAACTCGCCGCGGTTCGGAGTGTTTGCGTGCTCGGCCCGTCGCTTTCAGTCACCATGATCGCGCCGCGGGCCGGTCCATGATGTCGGCCCACGACGCCCTCCGCGGGTCGGCCGCTCCTCGCTCCACGGTGCCGTGCCGACTCCTCCGGAGGGCGCGACCCGGCGCCGCCACACCGCTGCCGAGACGGCGGGACGGGCGCCGCGCCGGGTGGCGGACGCTCCCGTGCGCCGTGCTGGCGCGCCGGAGCGGGCGAGCAATGAGCCGGGAGGCACGAGGACATGTCCAGGACACGGGGTGCGCTGGCGGTGGCCGCAGTGGTCGCCGCGGCGACGGTCGGCGGGGTCTACGTGACCCGCGAGGCGACGGCGACCGCCGACGCGGCTGCATCGAGCGATGCGTCGTCGGGGGATGCGCCGTCGGGCGAGGCGTCCACGGGGGAGTCCTCGGGTCACGGCGCGGGCGCGCGGGACGGGTCCGCGGACGGCGCTCCGGCGACGGCGAAGGGGAGCGAGACGGCCAAGCCGACCCCCAAGGTGGCGCCCAAGCTGCCGCCGAACCCCCGGTCCGGGCAGACGGTCGCGACCGACGCCCCGGTGGTGGTCACCACCGACGAGGTCCCCGTCGTCGTCACCTTCTACGGCTGGAACGCCGCGGCCGAGCAGGTCCAGGTCGGCGGGTACGTCAGCGGGGTCGTGGAAGAGGGCGGCACCTGCACCCTCACCCTGACCCAGGACGGCGAGACGGTCGCGGCGCGCGGCTCCGCGACCGCCGACGCCGCCACCACCGCGTGCGGTGAGCTGGACATCGCCGGCGACCAGCTGTCCGAGGGCACCTGGCAGGCGGTGCTGCGGTACGAGTCGCCGTCGCACACCGGCGCCGCGGACGCCGTCGACATCGAGGTGACGCGGTGAGCGCCGTCCGGCTGTCCCGACTGGCCACGGTCGCCGCGCTCGCGCTGGCCGTCGTCCTCTCCGTGGTGTCGGGGCCTGCTCCCGACCCCAGCAGCACGCCGGCGCTCGTTCCCGCCGCCGACACCTCGGCCTTCCGGGCCGCGAACATCATCAGCGACGCCGTCTTCTTCGACAGCGAGTCGATGACCGCCGCCCAGATCCAGGCCTTCCTCAACGGGGAGGGCGCCAACTGCCACGCCCTCAGCGGTGGGCCGGCCTGCCTCAAGGACTACCGGCTCAGCACGGTCACCCGGCCGGCGGACACCTTCTGCACCCGCCAGTACACCGGCGCGGCCAACGAGTCGGCGGCGACGATCATCGCCAAGGTGGCCACGGCGTGCGACATCAACCCGCGGGTCCTGCTGGTGACGCTGGAGAAGGAGATGAGCCTGGTCACCGCGACCAGCCCGACGGCCAAGCAGTACACCCGGGCGATGGGCTACGGCTGCCCGGACAGCTCCGGCGGGACGTGCGACAGCACCTACAACGGCCTGTTCAACCAGCTCTACAGCGCCGCCAAGCAGTTCCAGCGCTACAAGGCCAACCCGTCGAAGTACGGCTACAAGGCCGGGCTGACGAACAACGTGCAGTACCACCCGAACACCGCCTGCGGTTCCTCGCCGGTGCTGATCGCGAACCAGGCGACCGCGGGGCTGTACAACTACACCCCCTACCAGCCGAACGCGGCCGCGCTGGCCGCCGGGTACGGCAGCGCCAAGAACAGCTGCTCCTCCTACGGCAACCGGAACTTCTGGCTGCTGTTCACCGACTGGTTCGGCAGCACCCAGACCATCGGTCGGGACGTCGACGCCCCGACCGGCAACTTCGAGAGCGCCCGCGGCGGCGCCGGCAGCCTGAGCGTCAGCGGCTGGACCTACGACCCCAGCGCGCCGACCGCGCCCATCGCCGTCCACGTCTACGTCGACGGCGTCTTCGCCGGGCCGATCACCGCCGACCGTGATCGCCCCGACGTCGGTGCCGCCTTCGCCGGCGTGGGGTCGTCGCACGGCTTCTCCGGCAGCGTGCCGGCGCCCGAGGGCGTGCGCACCGCGTGCGTCTACGCGGTCAACACCGGGGCCGGGTACACCAACCCGCTGCTGGGCTGCAAGGCCGTCACGGTCGCCAGTGGCGCCTCCCGCAACCCGATCGGCGGCCTCGAGCCGGTGACCGCCGACGGCACGATGGTGCGCACCGGCGGCTGGACCTACGACCCGGACGCGATGACCACCCCGGTGGTCGTGCACTACTACGTCGACGGCAGCTACGTCAGCCAGCAGAAGGCCGACGTGAACCGGCCGGACGTGGCCGCGGTGTTCCCGCAGGCCGGCGCCGCCCACGGCTTCACGTTCAACGCCATCCTCAAGGCCGGCAAGCACACCATCTGCGCGTTCGCGATCAACATCGGGATCGGCACCACGAACCCGGAACTCGGCTGCCGCACGGTGACCCTCGAAGGCGCACCGCCCAAGGGCGCGCTGCAGCAGGTCACCGCGGAGGCCGGGGTGGCCGAGCTCGTCGGCTGGGCCCTCGACCCGGACACCACCAAGCCGGTCGACGTGCACGTGTACGTCAACGGCGGCTTCCGCGGCGTCGTCAAGGCCGACGTCGACCGCGCGGACGTCGGCGCCACGTTCCCGGCCAGCGGCAGCAAGCACGGGTTCGACACGACCCTGTCGCTGGACAACGGCACGAACGAGGTGTGCCTCTACGCGATCAACCTCACCGGCGGGTACGGCAACCCCAAGATCGGCTGCAAGACGCTCACGGTGACCGGGGTGCACGCGCCCATCGGCACCATGGACTCGGTCACCGTGATCGGCACGACGGTGGCCGTCTCCGGCTGGGCGATGGACGAGGACCTGCCGGAGAAGTCGATCGACGTGCACCTCTACGTCGACGGGAACGGAGCCGGCCGGGTCGTGGCCAACGGCGAGCGTGAGGACGTCGCGGCCGAGCACCCGGGCGCCGGAACCGCGCACGGCTGGGCCGGCTGGCTGTCGCTGGCCAAGGGGAAGCACAAGATCTGCGCCTACGGCATCAACGTCGGCGGCGGGGTCGCCAACCCGACGCTGAAGTGCGTGGACGTGACCATCGGCTGAGCCTGGGCCGTCGTCGACCGGGTCGCCACTGTGCGGTGCCCGTCGTCCTTTCTCCGCGGAAGGCGACCGGCACGGCACAACGGCGGCCCGGTCAGCTGTCCAGCGCCCGCCGGTACGCCGCCCGGGTCGCTGCGGCGGTCGCCGCCCAGCTGAACTGCCGCGCCCGGGCCCGCCGGGCCGCGGCGGCACCGGGCGGGGCAGCACCGGCGGCATCGGGCGGGTCGGCGTATGCGGCCAGGGCCGCGCCCAGGGCGTCCCGGTCGCCGACCGGCACCAGGATGGCCGTGCCGGGGTCGTTCCCGACGACCTCCCGGGTCACCGGCAGGTCGGAGGCGATCACCGGGACGCCGCAGGCGAAGGCCTCCAGCGGCGGCAGCCCGAAGCCCTCGTACAGCGAGGGGTAGAGCAACGCGACCGCGCCGGCCACCACGGACCGCAGCTCGAGGTCGCCCCGGTAGCCGGTGAACACGATCCGCTCGGCCGGGATCCCCGACAGGTCCAGCGCCGGGCCCCAGCCCGGCGGTCCGACGAGGACCAGCGCCGGGGCGTCGGGACGCTCCTGCAGCAGGTCCCGGTAGGCCGACAGGACCGCCGGCAGGTTCTTCCGCGGTTCCAGGTTCCCGACGAACACGAAGTAGCGCTCCGGCAGGCCCAGCGTGCTGCGGAGAACGGCGTCCGGGGGAGCGGCGTCGAACCACTCGGCGTCCACGCCCAGCGGGGTGACCGCCAGCCGGTCGGCCGGCACCCGGTAGGTGTCGCCGATCTCGGCGGCGACGGCCGCGCTGGGGGTGAGGACCAGCCGCGCGCGGCGGATGCTCAGCGGCACGAGGTGCCGGTAGGCCCGCGCCGCCGGGGTCACGGTGGCCGGCCGGTGCAGGAACGAGAGGTCGTGCACGGTGACCACCCCGGCCGCGCTCCCGGTGGGCGGCAGCACGAAGTTCGTGCCGTGGAAGACGTCGACGCCCCCGGTGAGCAGCGTGACCGGGGGCAGCTCGGACCTCGCCCACACCCGGTGCAGCGCCCGGGCCGGTGCCGGCGGCCCCACCGGGCGGAAGCCCGGGGGCAGCGCCGCCGGGAGCGACCGGCGGCCGCGGACGGTGAAGGCGATGCCGCGCAGGTCGTCGGCCTGCGCCCCGGCCGGTTTCACAGCCAGTTCCCGGGCCAGCGACGCCACGTACCGGCCCACGCCGGTCCGCGGCCCGAGCAGCGGGGTGACGTCCAGCGCTACCCGCACCGCACCGCCAGGGGACGGGTGACCCGGGGGAGCGGCAGGGCGACAGGTAGGTTTGTGCCAACCGGCGGCAGCCGCCCGAGGTGCTGGAGGCTGATCCGCGGACCGCTCACCTGCCGACCACCCCAGGAGTCGTTGCTGTGACCTCCCCCACCGAAGGCTCCACCGAGCGTACGGAGCCGGTCCCCCCGGGCTCCGGGGAGGGGCCCGGTGCAGTGGTCGGCACCGGTGACGTGGCCTCGGTCGAGCCGAACGGCGCCCGGCCGCGGCTGCGTGCCCGGGTGCGTGAGGCCGTCCGCGATCGGCTGCCGGAGGGCAGCAAGCAGCGGGCGGTGGCCAAGGCCGGGCTGTCCACCTACCGGGAGCTGCTCAACACGGCGGGGACCATCCGGTCGCTGTGGGCCATCCCCGGGGTGGCCGAGCCGGGGGCGCCGTCCTACCGGGCCTGGCTGCGCGACCACGAGGTCACCCCGGAGCAGTCGCAGGCGCAGCGCGAGTACTCCCGCAAGGCCGCCCACCCGGTCACGGTGCAGGTCATCGTGCTGCCCGGTGCCGGGGACACCGCGGGGGACGCTGCCGGAAAGGTCGCACGGACGCTGGCCTCGCTGGAGGACCAGTCCTGGGAGCACTGGGCGGCGGTGGTCTGCGATCCCACCCTCAGCAAGTCGGTCGAGCCGCGCGTGTCCGGGCGGGTGGTGCAGGCCGGGGGCATCGCCGTGGAGGCGGCGAACACCCACGTCACGCACGGCGGCGCCGATCTGGTCGTGCTGCTGGAGGCCGGCGACCGGCTCCGCTCGGACTGCCTGTACCAGGTGGCCGCGGCGGCCCACCGCGATCCGCTGGTCGACATCATCACCTGGGACGACGACGTGTCCGGCGGCGACCGGCCCACCGATCCGCGGTTCCGCCCGTCCTGGTCCCCGGAGCTGCTGCTCGGTACCGACTACGTCGGCCGGGCGTTCGCCATCCGGCGGGCGCGCTACCTGGCCGCCGGCGGGCTGCGGCTGTCGGCCGGCGCAGCGCTGCACTGGGACCTGCTGCTGCGATCGGACTGCGAGGCCGAGCGGGTGACCCGGGTGACCCGGGTGCTCAGCAGCGTGCCGGCGCGCACCCCGGTGCCGGACGCCGACGCGGTCCGCGTGGTCGGTGAGCACCTGGCGCGCACCGGGGTCGCGGCGCGGGCGGAGCCGGCCGGCCGCGGGCGGGTGCGGCTGCACTGGACGCCGGAGCGCTGGCCCTCGGTCAGCATCGTCATCCCCACCCGGCACAACCGGCCGATGCTGTCGACCTGCCTGCCCTCGCTGGAGCGCACCGACTACCCCGACTTCGAGGTGGTCATCGTCGACAACGGCGGGCAGACGCCGGCGAACGAGCAGTGGTACGCCGACCGCGACGCGGAGCTGCGCCCCCGGGTGCTGTGGTGGCACGAGCAGCCGTTCAACTACTCCGCGGTGAACAACGCCGCCGCCCGCACCTCCACCGGCGACGTGCTGGTCTTCCTCAACGACGACACCGAGGTCCTCGACCCGCTGTGGCTCAAGGAGCTGGTCGGCTGGGCCCTGCAGCCCGAGATCGGCGTCGCCGGCCTGCAGCTGACCGGGCCCGACGGGATGATCCAGCACGCCGGGGTCATCCTCGGCATGGGCGGGTTCGCCGACCACGTCTTCGAGGGGATGCCGCCGGGCAGCGACTCGATCTACGGGCCGACCGACTGGTACCGCAACGTGCTGGCCGTCACCGGCGCATGCCTGGCCGTGCGGCGTGAGGTGTTCGAGCAGGTCGGCGGCTTCGACGAGCGGTTCATCCTGTGCGGCTCGGACGTGGCCATCGGGCTGGACATGGTGCTGGACGGCAAGCGCAACATCTGCTCGCCGTACGCCGGCATCCGGCACCTGGAGTCGGCCACCCGCGGCACCACCGTGCCGACGGAGGACTTCTTCGCCAGCTACTGGCGGTACAACACCTGGCTGTTCGGCGGCGACCCGTACTGGAGTCCCAGCCTGTCGCTGGGCAGCCGGGAGCCCGAGCTGCGGGGCCGGTACGAGCCGTCGCCGCAGCAGCGGCTGGCCGGCCCGCTGGGCCGGGACTTCACCGCCTTCCGGCAGCGCAACGACGCCGCCGAGTCGCGGATGCTCGCCGACATGTGCCGGGCCACCCCGGCCGACCTGGCGGCCGTGGACGCGCTGCACCAGCAGAACGCCGAGCCCTTCCAGGTGCGCACCGTCAACTGGTTCATCCCGGACATCGACAGCCCGTTCTACGGGGGCATCAACTCCGCGCTGCGGATCGCCGACGAGCTGGCCCGCAACCACGGGGTGGAGAACCGTTTCGTCGTCTGGGGCAGCCCGCCGGACCACTTCGTCCGGTCGGCGCTGGCTGCCGCCTTCCCCTCGCTGGCCGACTCGACGATCGTCTTCTACGACGGCTCGGCCGGCGGGCTGGCCGACCTGGAGCCCGCCGACGTGGGCATCGCCACGCTGTGGGTCACCGCGTTCGCACTGGCCCACGCGCCGGGGATGAAGCGGAAGTTCTACCTGATCCAGGACTTCGAGCCGATGTTCTACCCGGCCAGCACGCTGTACGCGCTGGCCGAGGAGACGTACCGGCTGGGGCTGTACGGCCTGTGCAACACCGACAACCTGCGCCAGATCTACGCCGGTGACTACGGCGGCAGGGGCATGAGCTTCGCGCCCGCCGTCGACCGCTCGGTGTTCCACGCCCGCTGGCGTCACCAGCGCACCCCGGGGTCGCCGGTGACGGTGTTCGTCTACGCCCGCCCGGGCCACTGGCGCAACTGCTGGGAGATGGCGTCGCTGGCCCTGGAGGAGCTCAAGCGGCGGATGGGCGACGGCGTCCGGATCGTCACCGCCGGTGCGTGGGCCGCCGGCCAGGGTGCCGACGAGGACATCAAGCCGCTGGGCCTGCTGCCCTACCGGGCCACCGGTGAGCTGTACCGCAACAGCGACGTGGGCCTGGCCCTGACGGTGTCCAAGCATCCGTCGTACCTGCCGCTGGAGCTCATGGCCTGCGGTGTCCCGGTGGTCGCCTTCGACAATCCGTGGGGGCACTGGATCCTCGAGCACGAGGAGAACAGCCTGCTGTCCAAGCGGACCGCGGACGACCTGGCCGACCAGCTGGAGAGGCTGTGCCGGGACAAGGTCCTGCGGGAGCGGCTGTCCACCCGCGGGCTGCAGGACATCGAGGCCCGCCACGACGACTGGGACACCGCGCTGACCGGCATCTACCCCTACCTGTGCGATCCGGAAGGGCGGGGCGCCTGACCCCGCCCGCGCCGGGCCGGCCGGGGGTCCTGCTGGTCACCGCTGAACCGCTGGCCGTGCGGATGGCCGGACCGGCGATCCGCACCCTCGAGCTGGCCCGCGCACTCGCCGCGGACACCCGGATCGGCCCGGTGACCGTCGCGTCGCTCGGCGCGGTGCAGATCGACGACCCGGCCGTCCGGCTGGTCGCGGCGACCGCCGCCGGGGACCTGGCCGCGCTGCTGGGCGGGGTCGGCTCGGTCGTCGTGCAGGGCGACGTCCTCGGGCTGCACCCCTGGCTGATCGACTCCCCGGTCCCGGTCGTGGTCGACGCCTACGACCCGTTCCACCTCGAGCAGCTCGAGCGGACCCGCGGGCTGCCCGAGCCGGCCCGCCGCGCGGTGGTGCGCGACTGCATCACCGCGCTGAACGTCCAGCTGTCCCGGGCCGACTTCGTGCTGTGCGCCTCCGGGCGCCAGCGGGCGCTGTGGCTCGGCCACCTCGCCGCGCTGGGCCGGGTCAACCCGGTCACCTACGACGACGCCGCCGACCTCGCCGGGCTCGTCGGCATCGTGCCGTTCGGGACGCCGGCGAGACCGCCGGTGGACGGCGACCGGGCCGCGCTGACCGCGGTCTTCCCCGGCATCGGCCCCGAGGACGTGGTCTGCGTGTGGGGCGGCGGCATCTATCCCTGGCTGGACCCGGTGACGCTGGTCCGCGCGGTCGCGGCCGCGGAGGCCGAGGTGCCCGGGCTGCGGCTGGTCTTCCTCGGCACGCAGCATCCGGTGGCCGGCGTCGACAGCACCGCCGCCGCGGCCCGCCGGGTCGCCGAGCAGGAGGCTCTGCTGGACCGGACCGTCTTCTTCGCCGACGGCTGGGTGCCCTACGAGGACCGGGACCGCTGGCTTCGTGCCGCCGACATCGCGGTGAGCACGCACCTGGACCACCTGGAGACCGAGTTCGCCTTCCGTACCCGGGTGCTGGACTACCTGTGGTGCGGGCTGCCGCTGGTCAGCACCACCGGCGACGAGCTCGCCGACGTGGTCGCGTCGGCGGGCGCGGGCACCGTCGTCCCGGCCGGCGACGTGGACCGGCTGCGGGCGGCGCTGGTCGCGCTGGCCACCGCACCGCAGCTCCGGCGGGAGATGGGGACGGCGGCGCGGCGGCTGGCCGCCACGTTCGGCTGGGAGCTGGTCGCCCGGCCGCTGGCCGACTTCTGCGCGGACCCGCACCGGGCGCCGGACCTGGCGCTGGACCCGGTGGACCGGCTGCAGCTGGGGCTGCGCCCGCCCGCCCGGCCGGCCGGCTCGCCGGTGCGCCGGGTGCAGGCAGCGCTGCGGGAGGGCGGGCCCGCTCTGCTGGCCCGCCGGCTGCTGGCCCGTGCCCGGCCGGCGACCCGCCGTCCGGACTGCGCCGGGTCAGTCCGCCGGATCCTTGCGCCGGCCCGGGATCCGGGTGACCGCGGCGCGCCGCAGGGCCTGCACCGCCCGGGCGGTCTCCGGGACCGCGGTGGCGGCGTCGAGCTCGGTCTGCAGCTCGGCGAGCTCGGCCCGCAGCCGGGCCCGCTCGGCCTCGAACGCCTCGCGGTCGTGGTGCTGCTGGCGGCGCAGCTCGTCCCGCTGGGCGACGGCCGCGTCCCGGCGGGCCGCCAGCTCGGTCACGTGCTGGGCGGCGAAGCGGGGGAGCAGCAGGAACTCCGCGTGCCCGACCTGCTCGGCGAACGGCGCGAACCGCTGCTGCTTCTTCAGCACCACCACCGAGTCGTAGAAGGACACGCTGCCCAGGGTGTCGGTCCAGACCCGGTCGAGAGGCTGGGGTTGGTGGTAGCCGTTGACGTCGTCGACCTTGGCCTTGCACCACTCGATGAACGTGCCGGGCCGCCCGGTGCCGCCCTGGTAGGCGTCCCAGTAGGAGGTGTGGCAGTCCTCGGTGAGCAGCACGCCGCCCTCGGCGAGCAGCGGGAACATCGTCTCGGCGGTGACGATCTGCTGCCGCATCTCGTGGCCGCCGTCGTCGATGACGATGTCGAAGGGCCCGTACCGCTCCGACAGCGACCGGAGGAACTCCGGGTCGGTCTGGTCGCCGATCTCCACCACGTGATCGGGTGCGGAGACCTCCCGGGCCCGCTCGTCGATGTCCGCGCCGACCAGCGTCGCGTCCGGACCGAAGAACCACCGCCACATGTCCAGCGAGCCGCCGCGGTAGACCCCGATCTCCAGGACCCGCACCGGGCGGCCGCGGAACCGGGAGAAGTGCTCGGTGTAGATCGGGAAGTAGTGGATCCACTTGTCCAGGATCCGGCCGGTCCGCTTGGTGGAGAAGTAACCGAACAGCGGGTCGCCCTGCAGACCGGGCAGCCCGTCGCCGAGGTAGAAGGCCGCGCGGTAGCACTCGTTGGCCAGGAAGTCGATCTCCCCGGCGTCCCGGACGGCGTCGCCCAGCGCGCGGGCCATCCCGGCCGGGGTGTCGGCGCTGTCCAGCGCCGCACGCAGCAGCGCGCGGTCGGCGTCGTCGAGCACGTCGCTCTCGCTGATCGCCCGCTCGACGTCGTCGTCCGACCGCTCGGCTAGGGCCAGCAGCACGGCCTTCATCGTCTCTTGGTCCAGCATCGGGTGCTCCTAGTTCGAGGTCAGCGCTCGACGGCCGGCGGCGAGGTGGGCGCGTGCGTCCACCGGCCGGGCATCCGGACCAGCCCCGGCTCGGTCACGACGTCCTCGGCGCGCACCTTCAGCACGAATGCGCGGTCGATGTAGTCGTACATGTGGCCCTTGTCCACGGCCGCGACGCTGAGCAGGAACTCCCCGGGCTGCAGCGGCAGGGAGTCCAGCGTGTAGTCGACCGTGCCCGCGCCGGCCGGCACGGTGAAGGCGTCGGGACCGTAGCCGGAGTTGGGGCCGGCTGCCTGCACCCCGGACTCGTGCACGAACGCCAGGCCGAAGGTCACGTCGGGCAGGCTGGTGGCCGCGTCGTAGCAGATCCGGACGGTGCACGGCCGCCCGGTGCTGAGGAACCCGCGCTCGACGCCGTCGGCGTCCAGGTACTGGACCTTCGTCACCCGGACCTCCCCGGATCCGCGGCGGGCCGTCTTGCCGACCACCTCTTCCGC
>JAICZD010000172.1 GCA_025933855.1 Modestobacter sp.
GCCCGCACCGAGATCTCCGCGATCAAGGTGGCCGCCCCCAAGGTGGCCCTCGACGTCATCGACCGCGCGATCCAGGTGCACGGCGGCGCAGGTGTCAGCAACGACACGGTGCTCGCCCGCTTCTACGCCAGCGCCCGCACGCTGCGGATCGTCGACGGGCCCGACGCGGTGCACATCCGCGGCGTCGCCAAGGAGGAGCTGGCCCGGGAGCGCCCGTACTCGGGCTGAGCCCGGTTACGGGGCGACCGTGCCCCCGAGGCCGCCGCCGGCGAGCTTGGCCATCAGCTGCGTCCGGTCCAGGCCGGCCGCGTCCAGGGCGTCGCCGTCCCGGTCGGTGTCGATCTGGTCGGGCAGCTGCGCGGCCACCTTGTCCGCGGTGTCGTTGTCGCCCTCGGTCCGCAATACACGGAGCAGGTCGTCCTTGCTGATCTCCACGGGTCCTCCGTCCCCGGCGCGCCGCTGCGCCGGACCCGGCTGGGGTTCCCGTTCCCGCGCAGGTCAAACGGCCGCGCGGTTCAGCCGGGCGGCCCGGGCACGTCCTGGGTGAGGTTGACGGTGTTGCCGTCCGGGTCGTGCACGTGCGCGACGCGCTGCCCCCACGGCATGTCGTTGGGCGGACCCTGGACGGCGCCGCCGTGCGCGGTCACCCGTGGGAGCAGCCCGTCGACGTCGGCCACGTCGATGCTGAGCAGGATGCGCCCGGGGCTCCCGGTGCCGACCGCGGGATCGGCGACCAGCCCGAGCGCGGAGTCGCCGATCCGCAGCCCGAGGTAGAACGGGGTCCCCTCGGCCGGCACGCGCTCCACCTCCTCGGCGCCGAGCACGCCGGTGTAGAAGGCGAGCAGCCTCTCGAGGTCCGCGGTGACGAGGACCGCGCGCACGGTGCTTCCCATGGGCGAAAGTGTCGGTGCGGCGCGCGAGACTGACCATCCCCGTCCCCTGGAGGAGTTCCGATGCGGATCACCGTGACGAGCGTGCTGGTCGACGACCAGGACAAGGCCCTGCGCTTCTACACCGAGGTCCTCGGATTCGTGCCCAAGAACGACGTCCCGGTGGGCGAGTACCGCTGGCTCACCGTGGTGTCCCCCGACGACCCGGACGGCGTCGAACTGCTCCTCGAGCCCGACCAGCACCCGGCCGCCAAGCCGTTCAAGGCTGCCCTGGTCGCCGACGGCATCCCGATCACCTCCTTCGCGGTAGCCGACGTGGCGGCCGAGGTGGCGCGGCTGAAGGCCCTCGGCGTGACCTTCACCCAGGAGACGACGGACATGGGTCCGGTGACCCTCGCCGTCCTGGACGACACCTGCGGGAACCTGATCCAGATCGCGGCCATGTGACCGGGCGCACGCGGCAGGGCAGGATGGGCGGATGAAGGTCGCGCTCTTCGCCACCTGCCTGGTGGACACCCTGACCCCTACGGTCGCCCGGGCGACCGCCACGCTGCTGGAACGCCTCGGGCACGAGGTCGTCGTCCCGACCGGCCAGGCCTGCTGCGGGCAGATGCACGTCAACACCGGCTACCGCCGCGAGGCGGTGCCGATCGTGGCCAACCACGTGCGGGCGTTCGCCGGCGCGGAGGCCATCGTCGCGCCGTCGGGCTCCTGCGTGGCCTCGATCCACCACCAGCAGGCCGACGTCGCGCGCCGGGCCGGTGAGCACCGGCTGGCCGCGGACGCGGCGGAGCTGGCCGGGCGCACCTACGAGCTGTCCCAGTTCCTGGTCGACGTGCTGGGGGTGACCGACGTCGGCGCGTACTACCCGCACCGGGTCACCTACCACCCGACCTGCCACTCGCTGCGGCTGCTGAAGGTGGGTGACCGGCCGTTCCGGCTGCTCCGGGCCGTCCGCGGCCTGGAGCTCGTCGAGCTGCCCGGCGCCGAGCAGTGCTGCGGGTTCGGCGGCACCTTCGCGGTGAAGAACGCCGACACCTCCACCGCGATGCTGACCGACAAGATGGCCAACGTGCTGTCCACGCACGCCGAGGTGTGCACCGCCGGGGATGCCTCCTGCCTGATGCACATCGGTGGCGGGCTGTCCCGGCTGCGGGCCGGCACCCGCACCGTCCACCTGGCCGAGATCCTCGCCTCGACGGAGGAAGCCGTGACCCCCAACCAGACCACCCGACCGGCGATGTCGGTATGACCGCCACCGTGCCCGGCCCGGCCCGGACGTTCCTCGGCCTGCCCACCGCCCCGCGCGGCGTGGGCCACCTGCGCGGCGACGAGTCGTTCCCGGACGCCGCCCGCACCGCCCTGCGCGACGGGCAGCTGCGCGCCAACCTCGGCCACGCGACCAGCACCATCCGCGGCAAGCGCGCCCGGGTGGTCGCCGAACTGCCCGACTGGGCGGAGCTGCGGGAGGCCGGCCGGGCGCTCAAGGCGGCCACCATGGCCCGCCTCGACGACCACCTGGAGGAGCTGGAGCGCCAGGTCACCGCCCGCGGCGGCACCGTGCACTGGGCCCGCGACGCCAACGAGGCCAACGAGATCGTCACCCGCCTCGTGCTCGCCACCGGCGCGTCGGAGGTGGTCAAGGTCAAGTCGATGGCCACCCAGGAGATCGGGCTGAACGAGGCGCTGGAGGCCGTCGGGCTCGACGTCTTCGAGACCGATCTCGCCGAGCTGATCGTGCAGCTCGGCGAGGACAAGCCGAGCCACATCCTGGTGCCGGCGATCCACAAGAACCGGGCCGAGATCCGGGAGATCTTCGCCCGCACCATCCCCGGGGTCGACCCCGGCCTCACCGACGAGCCGCGGCAACTGGCGATGGCCGCCCGGGCGCACCTGCGGGAACGCTTCCTGCGGGCCCGGGTGGCGGTCAGCGGCGCCAACTTCGGCATCGCCGAGACCGGCACCCTCACCGTGGTGGAGTCCGAGGGCAACGGGCGGATGTGCCTGACCCTGCCCGAGACGCTGATCACCGTGATGGGCATCGAGAAGGTGGTCCCGACCTGGCGCGACCTGGAGGTCTTCCTGCAGCTGCTGCCCCGCTCCTCCACCGGCGAGCGGATGAACCCCTACACCTCCACCTGGGCGGGGGTGACGCCCGGCGACGGCCCGCAGGAGTTCCACCTGGTCCTGCTGGACAACGGCCGGACGGCGGTGCTCGCCGACGAGGTGGGGCGCGAGGCGCTGCACTGCATCCGCTGCTCGGCGTGCCTGAACGTCTGCCCGGTGTACGAACGCACCGGCGGGCACGCCTACGGCTCGGTGTACCCGGGGCCGATCGGCGCGGTGCTCTCCCCGCAGCTGACCGGAGTGGAGGACAACGCCTCGCTGCCGTACGCCTCGTCGCTGTGCGGCGCGTGCTACGAGGTCTGCCCGGTGGCGATCGACATCCCGAGCATCCTGGTGCACCTGCGGTCCGAGCACGTCGAGGCGCAGGAGAAGCCGAACGCGGAGGCGCTCGCCTTCCGGGGGCTGGCCCGGGCGATGTCCAACCCGCGGTTGTGGCACCTGGCGCAGCGGGCCTCCCGGCTGGGCCGGCTGTTCGCCCGCGGGCGGCCGACTCTGCCCAACGCGCTGCCGCCGCCGATCTCCGGCTGGACCCGCAGCCGCGACCTGCCCACCCCCCCGACCTCCACGTTCGTGGAGTCCTGGACCCGGGAGCACGGTCGGTGAACGAGCTCGCGAGTCCACCCGAGGCCACCGCAGCGCCGCGTCAGCGGCCCACGAGCGCCAGCGAGGAGAGCCGGTGAGCGCCCGCGACGACGTGCTGTCCCGGATCCGGCAGGCCCTCGGCCCCGACCGGACGGCGCCGGCGGAGGTCGCCCGGAGCTACCGGGGGGCCGGCGCCCACCCGGCCACCGGAGCCGCGCTGATGGATCTGCTGGTCGACCGGGTCGAGGACTACCGGGCCACGGTGCTGCGCTGCTCGCCCGGCGACGTCGCGGCGACCGTCCGGGCGGCGCTGGACCAGGGGCTGGGCGGGGGCTGGGCAGCCGGCGACGTCGTGGTGGCCCCGGGGCTGGCGCAGGAGTGGCGCCCGGAGGGCTGCGACGTCGACGACGACCGCCCGGCCGTGCAGCTGGCCGACCGCGCCGCCTCGGTCACCGCCGTGGCCGTCGCCATCGCCGAGACCGGCACGCTGGTGCTCGACGGGTCCCCGGCGTGCGGGCGGCGGGCCCTGTCGCTGCTGCCGGACTGCCTGGTCTGCGTGGTCACCGCCGACCAGGTGGTCGGTGGGGTGCCCGAGGGCCTGGCCCGGCTGGACCCGCTGCGGCCGCTGACGATGGTCAGCGGCCCGTCGGCGACCAGCGACATCGAGCTGGAACGGGTCGAGGGCGTGCACGGCCCACGCACGCTGATGGTCGTCCTGGCCGGCTGATCCAGTCGGCAGGAAAGCGCCGGCTCAGCGCCGTTTCTTGGTCGGTGGCTGGCCGGCAGCGATCGCGGCCGCCGCCTGGGCCGGGTCGTAGGCGCAGGCGTCCGCGACCTCGGCCGGTGCTCCTGCGTTACCGCCAGCCGCCGGGGTCGGCCCTGCGGCGGACGGCGCGGTGGTGGACGGCGCTGTGGTGGACCTCCCAGCGGTGGACGGGGCTGCCGAGGAGGTCGGCGCGGAGGCAGGCGGGGTGAGCGCCTGCTGCACCAGGGCCCGGATCCGGTCGTAGTCCGGATAGGCGGGGTCGATCACGGTGTCGTCGAAGACCACGCTGCGGATCTCGGCGTCCTTGACCTTGAAGGCGAGGTCCACCACGTCCCCGAGGACCCGGGCCGGGACGTCGGTGCTCACGATGTCCTGCGTGGTGGCCGCCAGGTCCTGGTACCGCGACAGCAGGGTCACCGGGTCCGCGGCGTCCACGATCGCCTTGAGCACGCAGCGCTGCCGGTCCATCCGCAGGTAGTCCGACAGCCCGAACCGGCCGCGGGCGTAGTCCAGCGCGCGGGTGCCGTCCATGTGCTGGTTGGGCCCGGGGGCGATGTAGCCGTCGGGAAGGATGCCCAGGCTCGGCTCGCCGCCGACCGGGACGTAGTAGTTGACGTTGACGGTGATGCCCCCCAGGGCGTCGACCAGCCGGCTGAACCCGTCGAGGTTGACCAGCAGGTAGTAGTCGATGGGCAGGCCCAGCGCCTCCCCCACGCCGAGCTTCAGGAAGTCGGCCCCGGGGTTCGCGGTCGGGCCGAGGATGTCCGGATGGGCGGCCGGGCCGTTGCGGTAGACGGCGTTGAGCAGGCTCTCGCTCTCGCTGCCGGCCTCGAAGCCGTCGGGGTAGACGGCCGCCAGCGGGCTGCCAGGCGGGAACGGCAGGTTCTCCAGGTTGCGCGGCAGGCTGAACAGGGTGGTCTGCCCGGTGGCGGTCACGACGTGCGCCACGATCACGGTGTCGGTGCGCACGCCCTCGCGCCCGGCGCCGCCGTCACCGCCGAGCAGCAGGATGTTGACGGCGTCCTTGCCGGCGAACGGGTGCGCAGAGTCTTCAGCCTGCTGCACCGTCGCGCTGTCCTTGTCGCCGAACACCGACTGGACGAGGTTTCGCTGCGCCGTGGCCAGCTGCACGACCAGGACGGCGGGGGCGACGACGGCCAGCGACAGCAGCAGGACGACGAACCCGCCCAGCGCGCGCTGCCACCGCCGGACCCCCCGGGGCAGCAGCGAGCGGTAGCTGCTGACGACGACCAGCACCCACGCCAGGGCCAGCACCGCCACCGCGACGACCACCCACAGCAGCGCGGTCGAGTCGACGGCGACCCGGACGGCGTTGCGCTGACGGGCGAGGGCGACGTAGACCGCCGCGCCGACGAGCACGACGAACAGCGCGAGCACCAGGGCGCCGACCCGCCGCCGACCCGCGGCAAGCAGGCCCGTTCCGGGGAGCACCGTGCCGGCCGCGGTGAGGGCGAGGGCCCGACCGAACCCGCCGGCGCGGTGGTGCCCGTCGTCCCGGGCAGGCGGGGAGGAGAACCGGTCGGATGCGGCCGAGCTGCCGCCGCCGGTCACGGCCTGCGTGCGGGCCGCCGGCGCCGGCGCCGGGGCGCGCAGCGGGGCCGTGTCAGGTGCCGGAACGCCCGCGGCCGGCGGCTGCGGCTGCTGTGGCTGCGGCGAGGAGCCGGACGCGTTCTCGGATCGGCTGCCGGCTGCCGGTCGCGGCAGGCCAGCGGCGAAGGCCGCGGGCCCGGTCGCCGGGGCGGTCGGATCGAGGGGACGCCGAGCGGAGCCGGTCGACGGCGGATTGGCAGTGGGATCCGGCGACGGCCGCCGAGACCACAACCGGCGCCGGGAAGCCGGGCGGTCACTCTCAGTCACAGGTTGGCTGCCCGCCTTCCGCTCCCGGTCATCCGGCCATGATCGCACCGATTCCGAGCCTGAGCAGACGCTGTGGTGGCCCGCCGCGCTCCGTGGTGATCCGGCGGACAACCGGGACAGCCGCCGCGTGAGGCCGGTCTCAGCGGGTAGTCAAGGGGCTGACGCCACGGGTGAACGTGAGCCACGCCGCTGCGCCCGCTGTCCATAGTTGTTACGGTTGCGTAAGTTACGGCACCGTAGGTACCAACCCAGGAGGCCCTCGTGTCCCAGACACCGCCGCACGGAGCACTGCTCACCGAGCTCGAGCCGGTCGTCGAGGAGAACCTGAACCGGCACCTGAAGCTGGCCCAGGAGTGGCACCCGCACGACTACGTTCCGTGGTCGCAAGGGCGCGACTTCGCGTTTCTCGGCGGCGAGGACTGGGCGCCCGAGCAGTCCCGCCTCGACGAGACGGCCAAGGCCGCGATGTTCACCAACCTGCTCACCGAGGACAACCTGCCCAGCTACCACCGGGAGATCGCCACGCGGTTCGGCCGCGACGGCGCCTGGGGCACCTGGGTGGGGCGGTGGACGGCGGAGGAGAACCGGCACGGCATCGCGCTGCGCGACTACCTCGTGGTCACCCGCGGCGTCGACCCGGTCGAGCTGGAGCGGGCTCGGATGGACTACATGACCTCCGGGTACGACTCCGGCGACAAGACCCCGCTGGAGGCGGTCGCCTACGTCTCCTTCCAGGAGCTGGCCACCCGGGTGAGCCACCGCAACACCGGCAAGGCCACCGGCGACCCGATCGCCGACCAGCTGCTCGCCCGGATCGCCAAGGACGAGAACCTGCACATGGTCTTCTACCGGAACCTGATGTCCGCGGCGCTGGACGTCGC
>JAICZD010000119.1 GCA_025933855.1 Modestobacter sp.
CCGCCGCCTGCTGCTGAGAACCGGTTCGGCCCCGTGGTCCCGCTGCCCGGCCGGCCACCGGCCGGTGCGGCAGGACCCTGCGGACAGGCGTGGGACGGACCGGTCCGCGGAATGGAGCCGGTTCCCCGGCGGGCCGCGCACGCGCGCAGCGGGCACCATTCCGGCATGCCCTACAGCGCCGCGGAGCCCCGCTACGAGTCCATGACCTACCGACGGTGCGGGGCCAGTGGCCTGGACCTGCCCGCGATCAGCCTGGGCCTGTGGCACAACTTCGGCGACGACGTCCCGTTCGACCGGCAGCGGGACATCCTGCGCCGGGCGTTCGACCGCGGGGTGACCCACTTCGACCTGGCGAACAACTACGGCCCGCCGTACGGCGCGGCGGAGATCAACTTCGGCCGGCACCTGCGTGACAGCTTCGCCCCGTACCGCGACGAGCTCGTCATCTCCACCAAGGCCGGGTACGACATGTGGCCGGGCCCGTACGGGCAGGGCGGTGGATCCCGCAAGTACCTGACCGCGAGCCTCGACCAGTCACTGCGCCGGATGGGCCTGGACTACGTCGACGTCTTCTACTCCCACCGCTTCGACGCCAGCACCCCGCTGGAGGAGACGATGGGTGCCCTGCACAGCGCCGTCCAGGCGGGCAAGGCCCTCTACGTCGGCGTCTCGTCGTACTCCGCGGCCGACACCGGGCGGGCCGCGACGATCCTCGCCGACCTGGGGACGCCGCTGTTCATCCACCAGCCCTCCTACTCCATGCTGAACCGCTGGATCGAGGCCGACGACCTGCTCGACACCCTCGCCGCGGCCGGCGCCGGCTGCATCGCGTTCTCCCCGCTCGCCCAGGGCATGCTGACCGACAAGTACCTCGACGGCGTGCCGGCCGGCTCCCGGGCGAGCCAGGGCAAGTCGCTGTCGACCGATCTGCTCTCCGACGAGGCGCTGCAGCACGTCCGGGCGCTGAACGAGCTGGCCCGCTCCCGCGGGCAGAGCCTGGCGCAGCTGGCGCTGGCCTGGGCGCTGCGCGACCCGCGGATGACCTCGGTGCTGATCGGCGCCAGCAGCGCGGCGCAGCTGGACGACAGCCTCGGTGCGCTGGACCGGCTCGACTTCACCGACGAGGAGCTCGCGGAAATCGACCAGCACGCGGTGGACGCCGGCATCGACATCTGGGCGGGCTTCCGCACCGCCTGACCCGCCCCTCCCCCGGACTTTATCGGGCTAAAGTCCGGGGCTTCGGGGCTCGAGTCCCGGGGGCCCGGTGCCGGGCGGGTCGGGCGGCGGCGTGGTCGAATCGCAGGTGAGCGTCGGCACCGCCGCCGGCGACCGACCCGAGGAGCCCCATGCCTGACGAGGTCCAGCTCGACGTCGACGGGAGCGTCGCCGTCGTCACGCTCAACGCGCCGCAGCGGCGCAACGCGCTCACCCCGGCGATGGCCGGTGAGCTCATCGCCGCCTTCGACGAGGTCGACGCCCGCACGGACGTCGGCGCCCTGGTCGTCCGCGGCGTGGGCCGCTCCTTCTGCGCCGGCGGGGACGTGCAGACGCTCACCGACGCCGGGCGCGATCCAGCGGCGCCGGATTCCTATGCCGGGATGGGAGCGATCTACGACTCGTTCTACCGGCTCGGGCAGGTGAAGGCGCCGACGATCGCCGCCGTCCGCGGCTCCGCGGTCGGCGCCGGGATGAACATGCTGCTGGCCGCCGATCTGCGGATCGTGGCCCGCGACGTGCGGCTGATCTGCGGGTTCCTCAAGCGCGGGCTGCACCCCGGCGGCGGGCACTTCGTCATCCTGTCCCGGCTCGTCGGCCGGGAGGCGGCCGCGGCGATGGCGCTGTTCGGCGAGGAGGTCGACGGCGAGCGGGCGGTGCGACTGGGCCTGGCCTGGGAGGCCGTGGACGACGCGGCGGTCGAGGACCGCGCCCTGGAGCTTGCCGGCCGGGTGGCGAAGGACCCGGCGCTGGCCCGCGCCACCGTCGGCAGTTTCCGCACCGAGACCGGCCCGCCGCACGTCAGCTGGGAGGTGGCCACCCAGTTCGAGCGACCGGCCCAGATGTGGTCGATGCGCCGCTCGGCGGACGGCTGACGTGACGGCGTGAGCGGACTGCCAGTCCCAGTGCTTCAGGACCGGCAGCCCGCGTACATCGCCAGGGCAGCACGGCGGCCTCAGGTGGTCTGCTTGTCCTTCGGCGTGGCCCGGGCGTCGAGCTGGATCTCCTTGTCCGCTCGCGGCACGCCGTCCTTCAGCTCCTTGGTGCGCTCCACCTCCGCGTCGAGTTCGATACCGAAGAGCAGTGCCAGGTTGATCAGCCAGAACCAGATCAGGAAGATCACCACACCGGCAAGCGCCCCGTACGTCTTGTTGTAGCTGCTGAAGTTCGCCACGTAGAAGGCGAAGGCCGCCGAGGCCACGATCGCCACCACGATGGCGAGGCCGGCTCCGGGGCTGACGAACGTGAAGCCCCGCAGCCTCACGTTCGGGGTGGAGTAGTAGAGGACGGCGATCATCAGCGCCAGCAGCACCAGGATCACCGGCCACTTGACCCAGCTCCACACGGTGAGCACGGTGCTGCCGAGCCCGATGGACTTGCCGATGGCGTCGACCACCGGACCGCTCAGCACCAGCATCGCCAGGATCAGGGCGGCGAACAGGATGCCCACCAGCGTGATGAGCAGCTGCAGCGGCTTGAGCTTCCACACCTTGCGGCCCTCGGGCGTCTCGTAGACGACGTTGGCCGCCCGGGTGAACGCGCCGACGTAGCCCGAAGCCGACCAGACGGCCGCGGCGATACCGATGATCAGCCCCAGGCTGGCCGCGCCCGAGCTACCGGCGATCTGCTGGATCACCGGGTTGAGAGTGTCGGCCGCCTGCGCCGGCACCACCGCGGTGATCGCATCGGTGAGCTGCTTGGGGTCGGTCAGCAGCCCGACGATCGACAGCAGCGCGGTGAGCGCCGGGAAGAGGGCCAGGACGCCGTAGTAGGTGAGCGCGGCCGCCCAGTCGGTGAGGTCGTCCTCGCTGAACTCCTTGAGGGTCCGCTTCAGCGTGCCGCCGGTGGTCGGCTCGGGATCGGCGCCGGTCGGCGCGAAGTCCGCGCGCTTCCCGCTGATGTTGTCGTCGTCGGGGGCGGTGTCCTGGTCGCCCTGCGCGAGGCCGCTGCGTGTTCGCTGTTCGCGGTCGGGTCTGCTTGCTCCGGCCATCGGGGCCTCCGGGGGAAGAACGCGGATCGGTCGGGTGCCGGATGCCCCGTCGAGCGGCCCGGCACTCCTGACGGTCGGGGATTGCTCGCCGGGCTCCCGGCCGGGCCCGCCGTCCGCCGGGCCCGGTTGCACCCAGGAATCGCGCGACACGCCGACCGGAGCGCCCCACGAGGCGACAGGCGTCACACACTTGTTACCCAGAATCACCATCGGTCAGGGTTCGGCGGCGCCCCGACCGGGAAGTCCCGATCGAGACGAACGGCCCGCCCTTCCCCGGCGGGTGCCCCGAAGAGGACGTGGAGTGCACAGATGGTGTTGTGGCCGGCGGTGACCCTGCTCGGATTCCTGATGCTGACCGCACTGGTGATCGCGATGGGTACGCAGTCGACAGCCCGGTACGAGGCGGAGAAGGAGGCGGCGTCCCCGCCGCGCACCCGTTCCGCGGCGGCCGAGACGGTGGGGGCCACCGCGATCCTCTGATCCGGCAGGCCGGCGCCGACCCGGCGCTCCCCAACAAGGCAACGGCGGCGGTGGGGTAGCGGTCAGGCCCCGTCCCGAGGCTCGTCCCGAGCGTGCGAGGGATGAGGAGGACGGGGTCCTCTTTCAGAACCAGTCGGGGTGCATGTCCAGCACGGTGGTGTCCAGCGAGGCGAGCAGATCCAGCTGCGGGGCCACCTTGGGCAGCTCCCAGCGCTGGAAGTACCGCGTGGCCTGCCGCTTGCCGTCGTAGAGGGCACCGTCGCGTCCCTCGGCGGCCAGCACCTGCTCCAGCCACAGCCAGCCGACCACCAGGTGCCCGGTGGCCTCCAGGTAGACGGTGGCGTTGGCCAGCGTGACCTGGGGGTCGCCCGCGCTCCACAGCGCGGCGGTCACCTCGACCAGCCGGGCCGCCGCGGCATCGAGCTCTGCGCCGAGGTCGGCCCACGGGGTCCCGGCTGCCCGCGCCGTGGTGGCGCCGACCGTCGTTACCAGCAGTTGCAGCCCGGCACCACCGGACATCGTCACCTTGCGGCCGAGCAGGTCCAGTGCCTGGATGCCGTGGGTGCCCTCGTGGATCGGATTGAGGCGGTTGTCCCGGTAGAACTGCTCGACCGGGTAGTCGCGGGTGTAGCCGTAGCCGCCGTGCACCTGGATGGCCAGGTCGTCGGCCGCCAGGCACCACTGCGAGGGCCAGCTCTTCGCGATCGGGGTGAGTGTCTCCAGCAGCAGGTGCGCCCGCGCGCGCTCCTCCTCGGTCTCCGCCGTCCGCTCCTCGTCGACCAGCCGGGCGCAGTACAGCCCCAGGGCCAGACCGCCCTCGACGTAGGACTTGGCGGCCAGCAGCATCCGCCGGACGTCGGGGTGCTCGACGATCGGCACCGGCGGTGCCTGCGGATCCCTGCCGGTGAGGGGCCGCCCCTGGGTGCGGGTGCGGGCGTACTCGACGGCGTGCAGGTACCCGGTGTAGCCGAGCGCCGTGGCGCCCATGCCCACACCGATCCGGGCCTCGTTCATCATGTGGAACATGTAGGTCAGGCCCCGGTGCAGCTCACCGACCAGGTAGCCGACCGCGCCGGCCCGCCCGCCGGGGGTGTGCGCGCCCTCGCCGAAGTTGAGCAGGGTGTTCGTCGTCCCGCGGTAGCCCATCTTGTGGTTCAGGCCGGCCAGCACCACGTCGTTGCGCTCCCCGAGGCGGCCGTCGGCTTCGACCAGGTACTTGGGCACGATGAACAGCGAGATGCCCTTCACCCCGGGTGGCCCGCCGGGCACCTTGGCGAGCACCAGGTGGACGATGTTCTCGGTCAGCTCGTGGTCGCCGCCGGAGATCCACATCTTGTTACCGGTCAGCCGGTAGGTCCCGTCGTCCTGGGGAACGGCGCGGGTCGCGATGTCGGCCAGCGACGAGCCCGCCTGCGGCTCGGACAGGGCCATCGTGCCGAACCAGCGGCCCTCGGCCATCGCCGGCACGTAGGTCGCGATCTGCTCCGGGCTGCCGTGCGCCACCAGCAGGTTGGCGTTGGCCATCGTCAGGAACGGATACGCCGAGGTGCCGATGTTGGCGGCCTGGAACCACGCGTGCACGGCCTGGTTCACCACCGCCGGCAGCTGCAGACCGCCCAGCTCCTCCGGCAGCGCCGCGGCGTTCATCCCGGCCTCGGCGAACACCCGGAGCGCCGCCGCGACCTCGGGGACGAGCACCACCTTGCCGTCGACCAGGTGCGGCTCGTGCTCGTCGGCCGTGCGGTTGTGCGGGGCGAAGTGCTCGGTGGCGATCTCCTCGGCCAGCTCCAGCACCGCGTCGAAGGTCTGCCGCGAGTGCTCGGCGTACGGCGGCCGCTTCGTCAGCGTCTCGACCTGCAGCCAGTCGTGCAGCAGGAAGTCCAGGTCGGCACGGGACAGGACCAGCGACGAGCGCACGGGGCTCCTCCAGGCGGCGGTGGTGCCGGCCGCGACGGTGCGGCCGGGTTCCCCAGGCTAAGCGCCGACGGGTCCGGCCGTCCCGTGCCCGTCGACGGCCGCGGGGTCAGCGGTTCAGTCGCGCCGGACGCCGACGCCCTCCGGCAGGTGGTCGGCCGGGACGCTGGCCAGACCGGTGGGCTGGTCGGGCCGCGCCTCGTGCCGGCCACCCGCGGAGCCGGTGCGCGCGCCGTCCTCGTGCCGGCCGTGCCGGGACGACGTCTCCCCGGTCGGACCGGTACCCAGGGCGCCGGCAGCCATGTCGGCCGGGGTGTCGGCGTCGCTGCGGTCGGCGTCGGCCACCGGAGGAGCGGTCGAGGTGGGGGCGGCCGCGCCGCTGGCGTGCTCCGCGGCGAGGGCGGGCTCGCCGGCGCCCTCACCCTGCTGCTGACCCTGGATGCCGGAGGTCGTCCGCAGCGGGATCTGCGGCAGGAAGATCAGCACGAAGAAGCCCAGCGCGACCACTCCGGCGGCGATGAGGAACACCAGGTCCAGCGTGTCGGCGAACCCGGTCTTGAACGGCAGGGCCAGGAACGACGGCAGCTTCTGGATGAACGAGGTGTCGGACAGGTTGCCGCTGGAGCTGATCGTCCCGCTCGCCAGGGCCGCGCCGACCCGGGGATCGGCGGCAGCCGCGGACCTCAGCGAGTTGCCGATGTCGGTGGGCAGCCGGGTGAACAGCACCGACAGGAAGACCGCCGTCCCCAGCGTGCCGCCCATCTGCCGGAAGAACGTGACCGAGGAGGTGGCCACGCCGATCTCCCGCGGGGAGACGGCGTTCTGCACGGCCAGGATCACCGGCTGGAAGTTGAAGCCCAGCCCCAGACCCATGAGCACCATGAAGGGGACCAGCTGCCACACCGGCGTGTCCGCGCCGACGACGAAGGACAGCGACAACAGCGCGGCGACGATGAAGACGACGCCCACCAGCGGGAAGAACTTGTACTTGCCGATCCGGGCGATGGTCTGGCCGGCGATGACCGAGCCGGTCATGATGCCCAGCACCAGCGGGATCATCTGCAGCCCGGCGACGGTCGGGCTGGAGCCGTGCACGATCTGCAGGTACTGCGGCAGCAGCAGGATGCCGCCGAACATGCCGGCACCGAGCACGATGCTGCTGACACTGCTGACGGTGAAGGTGCGGTTGTTGAACATCCGCAGCGGCAGCAGGGCCTCGTCGCCGTACGCCCGCTCGGCGAGGAGGAAGCCCACCAGGCCGACGATCCCGACCGCGTAGCAGGTCAGCGCCCGGCCGGAGTCCCAGCCCCAGGTCCGGCCCTGCTCGGCCACGATCAGCAGCGGAACGAGGCACACGATGAGGGCGAGCGCTCCCGGCCAGTCGATCCGGTGGTCACGGCGGGTGTGCGGCAGGTGCAGCACCTTGAAGACGACGAAGAAGGCCAGGATGCCCAGCGGCACGTTGACGTAGAAGATCCAGCGCCAGCCGGTGATGAACAGCAGGGTCGACTGGCCGGCCAGGAAGCCGCCGATGACCGGCCCGAGCACGCTGGAGGTGCCGAAGACGGCCATGAAGTACCCCTGGTACTTCGAGCGCTCCCGCGGCGGCACGATGTCGGCGATGATCGCCAGGGCCAGGGACATGAGGCCACCGGCGCCGATGCCCTGGAAGGCCCGGAAGGCGGCCAGTTCGTACATCGACGTCGCCAGCCCGCACAGCATGGAGCCGGCCACGAAGACGGCGATCGAGAACAGGTAGAACGGCCG
This sequence comes from Modestobacter sp., assembly GCA_025933855.1. GTDB lineage: Bacteria > Actinomycetota > Actinomycetes > Mycobacteriales > Geodermatophilaceae > Modestobacter. Next base: position 7,367 of record JAICZD010000119.1, read on the forward strand.
GCGGCCGTACATGTCGCTCAACTTGCCGTACAGCGGCGTGGTGATCGTCGAGGTGATCAGGAAGGCCGTGGTCGCCCAGGCCTGCAGGTCGTAGCCGTGGAGGTCGTCGGCGATGACCCGGATGGCGGTGGAGACGACCGTCTGGTCCAGAGCGGCGAGGAACATGCCCAGCAGCAACCCGGCCAGGATGGTCATGATCTGCCGGTGGGTGAACGCGCCCGAGGCGTCCGGGGCGGCGGCCGCTGCGCGGCGCTGGCCGGCTGATCGGTCCGTGGTCTGCGTCATCGGTCCTTCTCGGTGCAGGGGGCGGCGGGGCCCAGGTTCGGGAGGTGGTCGGTCAGGCCCTGCACGAACCGGTGCAGCTGGCGGGTGAACGCGTCGAGTTCCTGCGGTGCCCAGTCGGCGGTGACCTGCTCGAGCAGCCGATCGCGCTCCTGGCGCATGGTCTCGAGCACTGCCTCGCCGGCGGGGGTGACGACCAGCCGGCTGGCCCGGCCGTCGAGCTCGTCGGCGGCCCCGCGTACCAGGCCGCGCTCCACCAGCAGGGTCACGTGCCGGCTCACCGTGGAGGGGTCGGCGTGCACCAGTTCGGCCAGCGCGCCCTGGCGCAGCGGGCCGAGCCGGGTCAGCGGGAACAGCAGCGTGTGCGCCGCGCGTTCACGCGCGTCGGGGCCCGGTCCGGACAGGGACGAGGTCTTCAGCGCGTGCAGCACCCGGGACAGGCGGGTCAGCTCGTCGGAGAGCGACGAGCCGTCCCGGCCACCGGGGCCGGGACGGCCGGCGGCGGGCTCGAGGTCGGTGCGGAGGGTCACGGCGCTCCGGGGAAGTCGACGGTGGCGCGGCGCTGCGCCGGAGGGACGGTTGCACGCTACAAGCCGTTGTGCCGCGCACGCAACAAGTTGCGTCCTGCATTCATAGTGATCCGGGCGACTCTCCGGCCCCCGGGTGGGACCCTGGAGAGCCGCCCCACCGAGAGGACCAGCACCGTGACCACCCCCCGCGACGACCTGCGGTCGCGGCTGCCCGCGCTCACCCTGGAGGACGAGCACCGGCTACGCCGCCGGCTCGACGGGACCCGCCGGGCGAAGGACCCCGCCGTCCGCGCCCGGCAGCGGGAGCAGATCGCTGCCGACGTCGCCGCCGCGGAGCAGCGCATCGCCCGGCGGCGCGCCGCCGTTCCGGTGGTCACCTACCCCGCGGACCTGCCGGTCAGTCAGCGTCGGGACGAGATCGCCGCGGCGCTGCGCGACTCGCAGGTGGTCGTGGTGGCCGGTGAGACCGGCTCGGGCAAGACGACGCAGCTGCCCAAGATTCTTCTCGAACTCGGCCGAGGCGTGCGGGGCCGGATTGGGCACACCCAGCCCCGGCGGATCGCCGCCCGCACGGTGGCCGAGCGGATCGCGGAGGAACTGGGCACCCCGCTCGGTGAGGCGGTCGGCTGGAAGGTGCGGTTCACCGACCAGGTCGGCGACCGGACACTGGTGAAGCTGATGACCGACGGCGTCCTGCTCGCCGAGGTCCAGCGCGACCGCTGGCTGCGCCAGTACGACACGATCATCATCGACGAGGCCCACGAGCGGAGTCTCAACATCGACTTCCTGCTCGGGTACCTGGCGCGGCTGCTGCCCCGCCGTCCCGACCTGAAGCTGGTCATCACCTCGGCCACCATCGACGTCGACCGGATCGCCAAGCACTTCAGCGCCGACGGCGCCCACGTCCCGGTCGTCGAGGTCAGCGGGCGCACCTACCCGGTCGAGGTCCGCTACCGCCCGGTGATCGACCCGGAGGCCCCGGCGGGCAGCCCGGCCGCCGACCCCGACCGCGACCAGGTGAGCGCGATCGTCGACGCCGTCGACGAGTTGGTCACCGAGGGCCCGGGCGACGTACTTGTGTTCCTGGCCGGTGAGCGGGAGATCCGCGACACCGCCGACGCGCTCACCGAGCGGGGGTTCCCGGCCACCGAGGTGGTGCCGCTCTACTCGCGGCTGTCGGCGGCCGACCAGCACCGGGTCTTCCAGCCGCACACCGGCCGGCGGGTGGTGCTGGCGACCAA
>JAICZD010000115.1 GCA_025933855.1 Modestobacter sp.
CTCCGGCTCCAACTCCGCAGTGGGCCGGCCTCGAGACCCCGAACGTCCGGCCGCGCGATATCCAGGCCTCGACGCCGTGGTCGGGCTCCCCGGCGCCCGACGTCCCCCGCTGGGTGCCCGGCATCGACCGGCCGGCAGTTCCGCCGGCTCCCCCTCGCCGGGTGGACGCGACCGACCGGCCGCAGGTGCCCGCCGGTCCGCCGCTGGCGGTCGGGCGGCCGTCCTCCTCCGTGGTGACGGCCGGCCCCGCGACGGAGTGGTCGCTGGACGCGATGCCCTCAGCCCTGATGCCCTCAGCCCCGATGCCCTCAGCCCTGCTGCCCTCAGCCCTGCTGCCCGCGGATCTGCCGACCACCGGGCAGCCGGCCGTCAGTCAGCCGCTGCGCCCGCTGACGCCGATCGAGCGCGACTTCGGAGGCACCGACCACCCGTCCCTGCCGATTCCGGGCACCGGCATCCGGCGGTCCCTCCCCATTCCGCCGATCCCCGGGCTCGACGGAGGCCGGGACGACGCTCACCGGGACGACGCTCGCCGGGACGACGCTCACCGGGACGACGGTCGCCCGGCCCACCCGGGTGGCTCCACCCGAGCCGGCGGACGGGCCACCCGGACGGCGACGCATGCCCGCCGCCGGCTGCCCCGTCCGCTGCTGGCCGTGCTCGTGCTGCTGGGCGTGGTGATCGCCGGCTACGGAGGGGTCTACCTCCGCGCCGACCGGTCGATGGCGAGGGTCGACGCCCTGGTCACCGATGGCCCCGAAGTGCTCGCTCCGCAGCTGCAGGACTCCGCGCAGACCTACCTGGTGGTCGGCACCGGGCTGCCCGGGCGCTCCGGGCCGGCCTCGGTCAGCACGCTTCTCGCGCACGTCGCCGACGACGGGAAGCGGGCAGTGCTGGTCACCGTGCCGCCGACGGCGCTGGCCGACACCCCGGCCTGCCGCGCGAAGGACGGGTCGGTGCGGTCGCCGGCGATCGAGCCGTTCGCCGCAGCGCTGCTCGACGGTGGCCCCTCGTGCCTGGTCCGGTCGGTCCAGCAGCTGTCCGGACTCCGGGTGGACCACTACGTCGGCGTGGATCTCGGTGCGCTCCCCGGCCTGGTCGACGCCCTCAGCGGGGTCGCGGTCTGCCTGCCCGGCACGGCCGTCGCGGACACGGCCCTGCCTGCCGGCCCGAACGAGCTGTCCGGCGAACAGATCACCGGATTGCTGGCCCCCGGCACCGCGGGGTCCGACGTGACCGGCACGACCGCGGCGCAGCGCGAGGAGCGTGTGCTCGCCGCGACCTTGAACTCGGCCCTGTCCCCCGGCACGCTGGCCAGCCCGCTGACCCTGACCCGGCTCCTGGGCTCCGTCGGCGCGGCCTTCACGCTCGACGCGGACACCACGCTCGGCGACGTCCGGGCACTCGGCGCCGCGCTGGGCGGGAGCGCCGTCCAGCGCACGGGCGTGCCGGTGTCCCGGATCGGCTACCTCCCGGCGGGCAGTGACCAGGCGCTGACGCTGATCGACGCGACTGCGGCCCGTTCGCTGTTCGACTCCGTCATCGACGACGGCCGGCTGCCCGGGGCCGGGCCTCCTGCGGAAACGGCCGTCCCCGACCCGGCGACGGCTCCGGCCGTCCCAGACCCGGCGACGGCCCCGGGGAGCACCACGGTGACCGTTCCACCGGCCGGGGTCACGGTCGACGTGCTGGACGCGACCGGCGCGCATCGCGGGAGCGACGTCGCCGCGGCGCTCACCGCGGCCGGGTTCCGGACCGGAGCGATCGGCACCGAACCGGCTGCGGTCGACCAGACCGTGGTCCGGTACGGCCCGGCGGCGGCCGAGCCGGCGCGCACCGTCGCCGCCGCGGTGCCCGGCGCGGTCCTGGTCCAGACCGACCAGGTGGGGAGCGCCGTGCAACTGGTGCTCGGGCCGGGCCAGCCGACCGTCACCCCGGTCGCCGTCGGCGCCCCGGTGCCGACCGAGGCCGTGCCCGCCCCCGCTCCGGACGGCGACACCGCCCCCTGCGGCTGAGGTACACCGCCCCGGCCCAGGGCACACGTCAGCCGAAGCGGCCCGAGACGTAGTCCTCGGTCGCCCGGTTGTCGGGATTGCTGAAGATCTTCCCGGTGGGGTTGATCTCCACCAGGTGACCGGGCCGGCCCGGGCCGGCGAGGTTGAAGAAGCCGGTGGATTCGCTGACCCGCGCGGCCTGCTGCATGTTGTGCGTGACGATCACGATGGTGAAGTGCTCCTTCAGCTCGGTCATCAGATCCTCGATCGCCAGCGTGGAGATCGGGTCCAGCGCCGAGCACGGCTCGTCCATCAGCAGCACCTCCGGCTCCACCGCAATGGCCCGGGCGATGCACAGCCGCTGCTGCTGACCGCCGGACAGGCCGCCGCCGGGCCGGTCGAGCCGGTCCTTGACCTCGGTCCAGAGATTGGCCGCCCGCAGGGATCTCTCCACCAGGTCGTCGAGCGCGGACCTGTTCATCCGGGCGCCGTTCAGCCGCAGGCCGGCCGCGACGTTGTCGTAGACCGACATGGTGGGGAACGGGTTGGGGCGCTGGAAGACCATGCCGATCCGCCGGCGGACGTCGACCGGGTCGACGTCGGAGCCGTAGAGGTCGACGACCTGGCCGGAAGAGCCCTCCAGGACGACCTTGCCCTCGACCCGGGCGCCGGGGACGACCTCGTGCAGGCGGTTCAGCGCGCGCAGGAAGGTGGACTTCCCGCAGCCCGACGGTCCGATCAGCGCGGTGATGCTGCGTGGCTCGATGGACAGGGTGACGCCCTGGACGGCCAGGAAGCTGCCGTAGTACAGATCCAGGTCGGTGACGTCGATGCGCGGGGCCATGGGGTCCTTTCCGGGGGATGGGTCAGCGACGGGTCGAAGGCGCGAAGCAGCGGCCGATCAGCCGGGCGGCGAGGTCGAGGGCCATCACCAGGGCGATGAGCACCAGCGCCGCCGTCCAGGCCCGGTCGATCGCGAAGCCGGGCGGGAAGCCCGGTTGGGTGAGCTGGTAGTAGGCGAACACCGGCAGGGTGGCCATCCGCCCGTCGAAGGGGTTCAGATTCGTGCCGTTGGTGATCCCGACGGTGACCAGCAGCGGTGCGGTCTCACCGACGACCCGGGCCAGCGCCAGCATGACGGCGGTGCCCAACCCGGCGATCGAGGTGGGGACGACGACCTTGACGATGGTCCGCCACTTCGGCACACCCAGGGCGTAACTGGCCTCGCGGAGCTCCGCGGGCACCAGCTTGAGCACCTCCTCCGCGGACCGGACGACGACCGGGATCATCAGCACCGACAGAGCCACCGCCCCGGCGACGCCGAGCCGCACGCCGGGGCCGAAGAACACCGCGAACAACGCATAGGCGAACAGGCCGGCCACGATGGAGGGGATGCCGGTCATCGTGTCGACCAGGAAGGTGATCGCCGCCTTCAGCCGGCCGGTGCCGTACTCCACGAGGTAGATGGCGGTCAGCAACCCGATGGGAACGGAGATGACGGCGGCCAGCGCCGTGATCACCACCGTGCCGAGGACGGCGTGGTAACCACCACCGCCCGGCCCGACGATTCCGAGCATCGACGAGTCGAAGAACGTGCCGTCCAGACGGCGCGCGCCCTTGGACACCACCGTCCACAGCAGCCACACCAGCGGCACCATGGCGATCCCGAAGGCGGCGACGACGACGCAGGTGACCAGCCGGTCGGTGGCCGTCCGTCGGCCCTCCACCGAACGGGAGACCACGTACACGGCCACGGTGCCCAGCACCGCGCCGTAGCCGGCCGCGAGCACGATCCCGGAGCCGCTCAGGGCGGCCAGGGCGCCACCGGCCAGCAACCCGGCCAGGTAGAGCCCGGCGGTCGAGGACCGCCGGAGTCTCCGCCGGGTGGGGAGCTGGCGTGTTCCGGTCGGGATGTCGATGACCGGCGCCGGACGGATCGCGGTGCTCATCAGGTCGCTCCGGAGAGGTCGGCTCGGCGGCCGACGACCCGGCGGGCGAGTGCGTTCACCCCGAGGGTCAGGACGAAGAGCACCAGACCGCTGGCGATCAGCGCGTTGACGGCGAGCCCGCTGGACTCAGGAAACTGGAGCGCGATGTTGGCCGCGATGGTCGAGGGGTTGCTGCTGGAGATCAGGTCGAGCGTGATCCCGCCCGAGGTCGACAGGACGATGGCGATCGCCAAGGTCTCACCGAGGGCGCGCCCCAGGCCCAGCATGGCGCCGCCGATGATCCCGGACCGGCCGTAGGGGAGCACGGTCAGCCGGATCGTCTCCCAGCGGGTGGCACCCAGGGCGAGGGCGGCCTCCCGGTGCAGGGCCGGGACCTGGGAGAAGACCTCGCGGGTGATGGCCGAGATGATCGGCAGGATCATCACCGCCAGGACCAGGCCGGCGGTCAGCATCGTCCGGCCCGTCGTCGAGGCGGGGCCGGCGAACAGCGGGATGACGCCGAGGTGTTTTTCGGCCCACCGGTAGGCGGGCACGAGGGACGGCGCCAGCGCAGCGATGCCCCAGAAGCCGTAGACCACGCTGGGGATGGCGGCCAGCAGGTCCACCACGGAGCCGAGCGCAGCCGCCAGCCGGCGGGGTGCGTAGTGCGTGATGAACAGGGCGATGCCGACGGCCAGCGGTGTGGCCACGACCAGCGCGATGACTGCGGCCACCAGGGTGCCGAAGATCAGCGGGGCGACGTAGCCGGCCAGGCCCGTGCCACCGGGGAGGGCGGCCGGCGGAGCCGTGAACGCCGGCCACGCCTCGGTGACCAGGAAGACGGCGACCCCGGCGAGGACGACCAGGATCAGGATGCCGGCGCCGGTCGCGGTACCGGCGAACACCCGGTCACCGGGACGCCGCGGTACCCGGGCCACCGAGCCGGTCAACCGGCGGCCGTGATGGCGCCGACGACCGCCTCGGCCCGCGTCCGCAGGTCCGCGGAGATCGGCGAGCTCCCCGCGGCTGCGGCCGCCGCCTGCTGGCCCTCCTCGCTGATCACATAGCCCTCGAAGGCCCGCACCAGGTCGGCGGTCTCCGGATCGTCGTAGGAGACACAGCCGATGTGGTAGCTGACCAGGACCAGGGGGTATTCGTCGGCGGACGTCGTCGTCCGGTTCACGTCGACGGCGAGGTCGTGCTCCCCCCGGCCGGCAACCCGCTCGGAGTTGGCGACGACGGCCGCCGCGGCCGGAGCGGACGGCGCGACGTACTCCGAGCCGACGCCGATCCGGGCCACGCCCAGGTCGCCGGCCTGGCTCTCGTCCGCGTAGCCGATCGTGCCGGCACCACCGGACACGGCCGCGATGACCCCGGAGGTGCCGTTGGCGGCCTCCCCGGAGGTGGGCCATTCCTCCACCGCGCCGGCGGTCCAGGCCTGCGGTGCGGCCTCGGCCAGGTAGTCGGTGAAGTTCTTGGTGGTGCCGGACCGGTCACCCCGGTGCACGGGCGTGATGGCGGTGTCGGGGAGTGAGGTGCCGGGGTTGTTCCTGGCGATGGCCGGGTCGTTCCAGGTGGTGACGGCCCCGGAGAAGATGCCGGCGAGCGTGGCCGGGGACAGCTTCAGGTCCTGGACGCCGTCCAGGTTGTAGACGACCGCGATGGCCGAGATGTAGTTCGGCAGCTCGAACACGCCCGCGTCGCCGCACCGCGCGGCGGCTCCGGTCAGCTCCTCCTCGGTGAGCGCGGCGTCGGAGCCGGCGAAGTCCGTCCCCCCGGCCAGGAACTGCTCCCGGCCACCGCCGGACCCGACCGGGTCGTAGTCGACCGTGACCGCCGGCTGGACGGCCTGGAAGCCGGCCTGCCAGCCGGACATCGCGGCCTGCTGGGCGCTCGAGCCGGCACCGGTCAGGTCGCCACTCAGCTGGGTGCTGCTGCCTCCTGCGGCGCCGGTGCGCGCCTCGTTGGTCGCGCCGCAGGCGGCCAGGGCGAGCGTGCCGGCGAGCGCGGCCGACACGGCGGCCGTGCGGGTGGTGGTGCTGGGCCTCAACGCGGTGCCTTTCCAGCGATGTGCGCCCGGCCGTCGAGCCGGGCCCAGGGAGGGGGACGGGCACCATGCTGGGCAGCTCAGGTGGACGGATCCGGGTGGGCCGGTGAACGCCGGGTGAACGGTGGTCGAGCCTTCGGCGGTCGGCGGTCGGCGGCGGGCGGCGGCCGGCGGGCGGCAGTCCCCGTGCGGGAGTTCGCCGTCCTCGTCGTGGAGCCGCAGCCTCAGGCTGCGGCGAGGAAGGGGGGACCTGCGGAGCGGGGGGCAGCCGGGTCAGCCCGCCGGCGTGGACCGCCAGGACACGTCGACCGCGTGCCGGGTGAACCCGGTGCGCTCGTAGAGGGTCACCGCGGCGGTGTTGCCCTCCTCCACGTACAGCAGCACGGAGGACAGGCCGGCGCGGCGCAGGTGCGCCAGGCCGAGGTCGGTGAGCGCACGGCCCAGGCCCAGCCCCTGCGCGTCCGGGTCGATGCCCAGGACGTACACCTCGCCGATCGGCCGGTCGGCGGTCTCGCCGGCCGGGTGCACCTTGGTCCAGTGGAAGCCGAGCAGCCGGGCGCCCGCGGGCTCCGCCCGCCAGGCGAGGAAGAAGCCCGCCGGGTCGAACCACGGCTCGGCCTCGCGCACCGCCAGGTCCTCCGGCGTCCAGCGGCCCTGCTCCGGATGGGCGGCGAACGCCCGCGCGTTCACCTCGAGCCAGGCCGCCTCGTCCGTGCCGGGCCGGAACGGGTGCACCGTGACCCCGGCGGGCAGGGCCGGCGCGGGCTGCGGATCGACCCCGTCCAGCGGGCGGCGCATCTGCAGCAGCACCCGGGCCCGGAGGTATCCGCGGGCGGTGGCCAGCTCGGTGGAGCCGGGCAGCTCACCGTGCGCCCAGATCCGCAGCGGCCGGTTCCCGGCCAGCCGCTCCAGGCAGGTCAGCAGGGCCGATCCGGCGCCGCGGCGACGCCACGCGGGGTGCACCACCAGTTCGGCCTCGGCGTCGGGATCGCCGACCGGCAGGTCCAGCCGCGCGTAGCCGAGGAGGGTGCCGTGGGCATTGCGGGCGGTGAGGTCGCTGCCGCCGGGCGGGCCGCCGTGCTGCAGCCGCAGCTCGGCCTCCTCCGAGACCGGGCGGACGCCGTCCGCGGCGGTCGCGGCGGCGACGAGCGCCCGGACCTGCGCCACCTCGTCGTCCGGCAGCCGGGACGCGGCGGTGACCACCGGCGATCCCGGCGACGGCTCGGTGCTCAGGACGACGGCCCGGTGCTCAGGGGACGGCCGGGGAGGCCGCATCGGTCGCGCTGTCGACAGCCGGCGACGCCGCCGCGGCGATGCTGGCGGTGGCGTCGGCCACCTGCTGATCGAGCTTGTACCCGACGTTGCGCACCGTGCCGATGAGCGCCTCGTGCTCGGCGCCGAGCTTGGCGCGCAGCCGCCGGACGTGGACGTCGACCGTGCGGGTGCCGCCGAAGTAGTCGTAGCCCCAGATCTCCTGCAGCAGCTGGGCGCGGGAGAAGACCCGGCCGGGGTGCTGGGCGAGGTACTTCAGGAGCTCGAACTCCTTGTACGTGAGGTCCAGCGGCCGGCCGCGGAGCTTCGCCGAGTAGCTGTGCTCGTCGATGACCAGCTCCCCGGCCTTGGTGACCCCACGGTCGCCGCCGTCCGCCGGGGTCGCCGCCGCGAGCCGGCGGGCGGCGGCCCACTTCAGCCGGGCGTCGACCTCGGCGGGGCCGGCCGTGTCCAGCACGACGTCGTCGACGCCCCAGTCGGCGGAGAGGGCGACGAGCCCTCCTTCGGACAGGACCGCGAGCAGCGAGGACGCGACACCGGTGGAGGCCAGCAGGCTGCACAGCGTGCGGGCCGAGACCAGGTCGTGGCGGGCGTCGACCAGGACGACGTCGCCGGAGTCGCCGTCGAGCAGGCTGGACAGCTCGGGAGCCACGATCCGCACCTGGTGGGCGAGCAGGCCGAGAGCCGGCAGCACCTCCGTGGTCGCCTGCCGGGCCGAGGTCATGAGCACGAGTCGCATGTCGTCTCCTCAGGAGGCCGTCGACAGCGCTGTCGAGGTGAGTCCGCAGGATAGCCGATGGATACGGTGGCCCCCGGTCACCGACCGGTCACCCAGCCCGCCCGGGTCGGTCCCGGGCCCACACCCGATCGGCGCCCCGGTCATCCCGAGCGGCGGGCTCATGACCCCGCACCGGCCCCGCCCTTCAGCCCGATGACGTCCCGGACTTGAGCCCGAAAATGTCCCGGGTCCAGCCCGACGCGGATCATGCGGCGGCGTCGCGCCGGATCGTGCGGGCCGCAGCGCCCGACCTCTGCGAGCATCGGCGCGTGACCCACGCCGTGCTGGACGCCGAGCTGTCCCCGCGGGGCCACCACCTGCCCGCGGCCGGGCTGGTCGTGGTCGCCACCGCACTGCTGGTCCTGCTGCCCCCGGCGGCGCCGGACACCGGACCGCTGATCGCGGTGGCCGTCGTCCAGCTCGGCCTGGTCGCCGCCTGGGTGGTCGCCACCGGGATCCGCGGCTTTCTCGGGTCGCTGGCCATCGGCGTGGCGGCCGCGGCCGGCGCGGACGCGGCCGTCCTGCTGCCGGACCGCCCGCGGCTGGACCAGCTGGTCGTCGTCCTGGGCCTGGCCTTCCTGGCCGCGGTCGCCCACCAGATGACCCGGCCGGCGCCGCGTCGCTACCTGGTCGCCTCCCTGGCCGGCGTGCTCCTGCTGGTCAGCTGCGTCAGCTCGCTGGCCGTGCTGCTGCTGGTGGGCCGGATGGCCGGTGGCACCGACACGCTGGCCGGCTCGGTCCTGGTCGTCGGCGTGGCGCTGGTCGCCCAGCACCTGGTCGATCTGCTGCTGCCCCGCCCGCAGATCGCCGAGGACGTGCCGCGCGGGCTGCTCGGCCTGGCGGTCGGGGTGCTGGCGGCCGTGGTGGTGGCCCTGCTCGGCCGCGACGGCGCCGATCTGGTCACCGCCCTCTCGGCCGTCACCACCGGGACCGTGCTCGGTGCGGTGGCCGTGCTGACGGCGCTGGCCGCCTCCTACGTGGTGGCCGAGCAGCGCCGGCGCAGCTGGGCGCTCCCGGTGGTGCAGGCCGGGCTGCCGCTGGCGGCTGCGGCTCCGGTCGTCTACGCGCTGGCGCTGCACGTCGGCAGCTGACGTGCGGAGGACGCCCGGCTGCCGCACATCGGAATCGGGAACACTTCCCGGGATGAAGAAGCTCGGGGTCGTCCTCCTGATCCTCGGCGCCCTGCTGCTCGTCGCCGACCGGGTCGGCGTCCGGGTGGCGCAGGGCGCCGTGGCGCAGCAGGTCGCCTCGCACGGGGGACTGCAGGGGACGCCGCAGGTGGAGATCACCGGGTTTCCGTTCCTCACCCAGGCCGTCCGCGGCCGCTACGACGAGGTCCGGGTGCATCTGACCGCGGACGAGCTCGGGCAGCCGGAAGGAACCCACGCCGACGTCTCCCTCCGCGGCGTGCGGCTGCCGCTGGCCGATCTGCTGGCCCAGCGGGTGGTGAACGTGCCGGTCGACCGGGTGGACGGAACGGCCACGGTGCCCTACGCCGTGCTGGCCGCGCAGCTGGGCGGGAACACCACCCTGGCGCCCGAGGACGGCGGCCTGCGGATCGCCGGGACCGTGGCGGTGCTCGGCGCCCAGCTCCCGGTGACCGCGACGGCATCCCTCGCCCTGGACGGGCAGGACCTCGTCGTGGACGTGGACAGGGTGTCCGCGGCCGGGGTGGAGGTCCCCGCCGTCCTGCTCGGCCGCGCGGCGAACCTGCTGCACTTCCGCTATCCGCTGCCGGCGCTGCCCCTGGGGCTGCAGGTCACCGGCGTCGAGCCCGGTCAGGACGGCGTCCTCGTACGGGTCAAGGGCCAGGACACGGTGCTGCAGAACTGAGGCGCGGTGCTGCGGAGCCCTGGTCGGGCGCGGCGACGGCGCGCCGTCCCCGGCCGAGCCGGCCGCCGCGGTGGACGCCCGTCC
>JAICZD010000182.1 GCA_025933855.1 Modestobacter sp.
CACGCCGCCGACGACGGACCCGCCGACCACGCCGCCGACGACGGACCCGCCGACCACGCCGCCGGACACCGACCCCCCGACGACGCCGCCGACCACTCCCTGATCGGCGCGCCCGCCGCCGCCGGGACCACCCGCGACGGCCGGCGGACCGCCGCCGCTACCGGGCGGACGTTCCCGATCAGGTCAGGGCTCGGCGTACCAGGCGTAGCCCAGGCCGGGCACCACGAGCCGGCCGGAGTGCACGGGCAGCGGGCCGTCGCTGCTGAGCACCAGGTCGTAGGTCCCGAACCCGGTGATCGTGTCGGCGTCGACCCCTTCCCGGGTCGGTGAGAAGTTCGCCAGCCCGACGAACGTGCCGCTGCGCGGATGGCGGCGGCGCCAGACGAGCACCCGGTCGTTGCCGGCGTCCAGGACCGTCGGCTCGACCCCGCCGCGCAGCGCGGGCAGCGAGCGCCGCACGTCGCCCAACCGCCGGATGCGGCTGAACACCCGGCCCTCCAGGGTCGCCGGATCGCCGGCGCGGGCGGCCGCGGCCCAGTCCATCGGCGGCCGGTGCATCCACCGGTTGTCCGGTGCCCGCTGCGGGTCGGCGAGGTAGCCGGCGTCGTTGCGCAGCGCGACCTCGTCCCCCATGTAGAGCAGCGGGATGCCGCCGAAGGCGTAGGCCACCGAGTACAGCAGCACCAGCCGCCGGATGCCCTGCTCCAGCGCCGTCCCGTCCCCGCGCGCGAGCGCCTCCTCGATGCCGCACAGGGAGGCCGCCGTCCCGGAGATCCGGGCATCGCCGGTGACCGGGTTCTCCTGGAACAGCGCGCCCCGCGCCGGCGAGGTCGGAAAGCGGCCGGAGAAGAAGTCGTTGAGGAAGCGGCGGTGCCCGGCGCCGTCAGCGCCGACCGCCGCGGCATCGGTGTCGCTGACCGCCCAGCCGATGTCGTCGTGACCGCGCACGTAGGTCACCCAGGTGGCATCGGAGGGGATCGGCTGCATCCGGCGCAGCGCGGCGGTGGCGAGCCGGGCGTCCTGGGTGGCCAGGCTGCTCCACAGCAGCACCATGAGCTGGTTGTGGTACGCCAGCTCGCACTCCCGGCGGGCCCGGTCGTGCGCGCCGAGATAGCGCACCAGGTCCTCGGGGGCGACGATCGCCTCGGCCTTGAAGACGACGGCCGGCGCGGCGATCCGGCTCAGCGCGTGCAGCAGCTGGACCAGGTCGTGCACCTCGGGCTGGTTCTGGCAGCTGGTGCCCATCCGCTTCCACATGAACGGGATCGCGTCCATCCGGAACACCTCGACGCCGCGGTTGGCCAGCCAGGTGATCTCGCCGAGCATGGCCAGGGTGACCTCGGGGTTGGCGTAGTCGAGGTCCCACTGATAGCTCCAGAACGTCGTCCACACCCACCCGCCGGCCCCGCCGCGGGCCTCCGGCACCCAGCTGAACGAGCCGGGCGCCCGGTCGGGGAAGACCTCCGGGATGGTGGCCTCGTAGGCGTCCGGCAGCGTCCGGTCCGGAAAGGCGGTGTAGAAACCGGCGTACGCGGGATCCCCGGCCAGCCAGCCGCGGGCCCAGGGGTGTTCGGCGGCGGTGTGGTTGAGCACCAGGTCGATGCACAGGCTCATCCCGCGCCCGCGGAGGGCGGCGGCCACCGCCTCCAGGTCGGCCATCGTGCCCAGCCGGGGGTCGACCTGGCGGTAGTCGGCCACGGCGTAGCCGCCGTCGTTCTCGCCGTCGCGGGGCCGCAGCAGCGGCATCAGGTGCAGGTAGGTGGTGCCCAGGTCGGCCAGGTGGTCCAGCTTCTCCGGCAGCCGGTCGAGGGTGCCGCAGAAGCGGTCGACGTAGCAGACGTAACCCTGCATGCGCTCCCGCTGGAACCAGTGCGGGTCGATCTCCCGGCGCCGGTCGAGGGCCCGGAGCTCGGCGGGTCGTTCGGTGGTGGCGGCGAGGACGGTGCGCAGCGCCCGGGCCAGCAGGTCGTCGGGGTCGGCCCGCTGCCCGTAGAGGACGACGAGCGGAGCGTGCACGTCGGCGACGGCGACCTCCACCCGGGCCAGGAACGCGTCGGCCTCGACCGGGCCGAGCGCGCGCCGTGCCTCCTCGGCCAGTTCCGGGCGCAGCCGCTGCCAGGCATCCTCCGCCGCACGTTCGGCCGATCGCCGGCCGGTGGGATCGGCCGCGGCGGCGCCTCGGCCGGCCGCCTCCGGAGTCGTCAACGGCGGGGCCCGGGCTGCACGCCGCAAGTATGGAGCGTTCCGGGGACGGGCGGCGAGGCGGCGCGGGTAGCCGACGCCGGACTGGTCAGCCGGCCTGTACCGGGTCGGCTCCGCCGGGGAACAGGCTGGGCAGGTTGACGACGATCGCCTCCTGGCTGCTGCGCGCGATCACCACGACCGCCTCCTCGTCGGTGGGGTTCTCCTCCCGGTGCGGAACGAACGGCGGAACGAAGATGTAGTCGCCCGGATCGGTGGCCAGCCGCACCTCCCGGCCGTCCTGGCCGAACACGAACACGGGGTGCCCGGAGACGACGTGGATGGCGGTCTCGGAGTCGCCGTGGTGGTGGTCGCCGGACGACGTCCCGGCGGCGACGTGGGTCTGCCCCATCCAGACCCGGGAGGAGCCGACCGTCCGGGCGGAGATCGCCTCGCGGCGGGTCATGCCCGGGGTCTGGCCGGTGTCACCGGACAGCTCGGCGGCCCGGATGTGCCGCAGCGGCTGGTGCCAGCCGTCGGGCTGGTGGTCTGCCACGGGGGTCTCCTCGGGGTTGCGGGCCGGGCTGCTGCGATCACCTTCCCGAGTCGGCGGTGCGCGCGCCAGCCGGCGGCCCGTGCATCAGCCGGGGACGACGGGGGTAGCGCGGAGATCGAGTGGCCCAGCGAGTGTCCTGCGACGGAGGAGGAACAGCGATGAGCACGAAGGTGGAGGAGTCGATCCAGGTCGACGTCCCGGTGAGCACCGCCTACAACCAGTGGACCCAGTTCGAGGACTTCCCGCACTTCATGGGCGGGGTCAAGGATGTGCACCAGCACGACGACCAGCGCCTGCACTGGGTGGCCGAGATCGCCGGGGTCCGGCGCGAGTGGGAGGCCACGATCATCGAGCAGGTGCCCGACCAGAAGATCGCCTGGGCGGCCACAGAGGGGGCGACGAACGCCGGCGCCGTCCGGTTCGAACCCCTCGGGCCCAGCTCGACGATGGTCTACCTGACGCTGGAGTACGAGCCGGAAGGGCTCGTGGAGCAGGCCGGTGACAAGCTCGGCATCGTCGGGCGGCAGGCGAAGTCCGACCTGCAGAAGTTCAAGGAACTCATCGAGGACGAGGGCTACGAGAGCGGCGCCTGGCGCGGGTCGGTCAACGAGGGGCTCGGCATCGGCACCCCCAGCGTGGAAGCGGCCGCGACCTCCCGCGGGGACAGCGGCAAGGCCGGCGTCTCGGCGAAGGTGGTCGCCGGCGCGGCGGCGGCGGTCGCCGGCGTGGCGGCCGCCGGAGCGGCGGTAGCCGCGTCGAAGAGCGGCGGGGACACGGAGGAACAGCCGCAGCAGGTACGGGTCACCGAGGACGTGCAGCCGCCGCAGGAGGTGGCCGTCGTCCCCCAGCCGCCCGAGGACGTGGTGGTGCGGGACGACGTGCTGATCGAGGAGTCCGACGCCGAGGGCTACACCGCGCCCACGTCGACGGAGGGCGTCGAGCAGAGCCGGACCGGGAACGACGACGACCCGATGATCGGCGGCGGCAGCCGCTGACCTGCGAGGCCGGTGGAGGGCCTGGGCCCTCCACCGGTCGCCGGCCCGGCCGCGCTGCAGCTCAGGCCGGCGAGATCGACAGCGTGAGCGCCCGGCGGCCGGCGTCGGTGCGGGCGGTGGCCATCCGCTCCGCCGACGGCGTTCCGTACTCGGTCGTCCGCTGCCGGGCCGGCCGGCCGATGGCCGCGGCCATCGCCTCCAGCTCGGCGATGGTCTTCAGCGAGCCGTTGCCGGAGCCGGCCATCCGGCTGATCGTCTCCTCCATCAGGGTGCCGCCGAGGTCGTTGGCCCCGCCCTGCAGCATCGTCTGGGTGCCGGCGTCCCCGAGCTTGACCCAGGACGTCTGGATGTTGTCGATCCGCCCGTGCAGCAGCAGCCGGGCGACCGCGTGCACCGCCCGGTTCTCCCGCTTCGTCGGCCCCGGGCGGGCGACCCCGGCCAGGTAGATCGGCGCGTTGTGGTGCACGAACGGCAGCAGCACGAACTCCCGGAACCCGCCGGTCTCGTCCTGCAGCGCGGCCAGGGTGCGCAGGTGCGCCACCCAGTGCGCCGGGGTGTCGACGTGCCCGTACATCATCGTCGACGTCGTCGGCAGGCCCACCGAGTGCGCGGTGCGGACCACCTCCAGCCAGGTCGCCGTCGGCAGCTTCCCCTTGGTGAGCACCCAGCGGACGTCGTCGTCCAGGATCTCCGCCGCCGTTCCGGGCAGGCTGTCCACCCCGGCCTCGCGCGCCGCGGTCAGGAAGTCGCGGAACGACAGCCCGGTGCGGGCGGCGCCGTTGACCACCTCCATCGGCGAGTAGCTGTGCAGGTGGATGCCGGGACGGCGGGACTTCACCTCCCGGGCCAGGTCGAAGTACGCCGTCCCGGGCAGGTCGGGGTGGATGCCGCCCTGCATGCAGATCTCGGTCGCGCCGGCGGCCCACGCCTCGTCGACCCGGTCGCCGACCTGCTGGATGGACAGCGTGTAGGCGTCGGCGTCGGTGCGCCGCTGGGCGAACGCGCAGAACCGGCAGCCGGTGTAGCAGACGTTGGTGGAGTTGATGTTCCGGTTCACCACATAGGTGACGTCCGCGCCGTTGACGTCGGCGCGGACGTCGTCGGCCAGCGCCGCCAGGGCGTCGAGGTCGCCGCCGTCGGCACCCAGCAGCGCGAGGTACTCGGCGTCGGTGAGCCCGGCGGGGTCGGTCTCGGCGTGCCGCAGGGCGGCGCGCACCGCCGGATCGCCGACCGTCATCGCGGTCGAGTGCCCGTCCCGGGCGGACACGGTGGCCTCGCGCAGCTCGGCCCAGTCGCCGTAGACGGCGTCGAAGTCGCTGCGCCGGTCGCCCGTGCGGCCGACCGTGTCGACCTCGACGTGCAGCTCGGTGCGGCCGGTGCCGACCGCGGCCCAGGACTCGTCCGGCTCCTGCCACGGCACCCCGACCGGGACGCGGCCCTCGACCGCGAGCCCGTCGCGGCCGGCGAGGGCGGACACGTGCGGGCGCACCCGCGGGTCCAGCCACGGCTCGGGTGCCAGCACGTACCCGGGCTGGGTGGCCAGCCGCTCGCGCAGCGTGAACCCCGCCTCGGCGGTCAGCGCGGTGAGCTTGTCGATGTTGGGCCAGGGCCGCTCGGGGTTGACGTGGTCGGGGGTCAGCGGGGAGACGCCGCCCCAGTCGTCGACCCCGGCCCGCAGCAGCAGCCCGAGCTCGGTGGAGTCCGACAGGTTCGGCGGCGCCTGCACCCGCGCCGACGGGCCCAGCAGCAGCCGGGTCACCGCCACGGCCGCGACGTACTCCTGCAGCTCCAGGTCGGAGTGCCCGGCCATCGCGGTGCGCGGCTTGGCCCGGAAGTTCTGCACGATGACCTCTTGCACGTGCCCGTGCCGGCGCGCCGAGCCCCGGATCTCCCGGACGGCGTCGACCCGTTCGGCGTAGCTCTCGCCGATGCCGAGCAGCACGCCGGTGGTGAACGGGACGGCGGAGCGGCCGGCGTCCTCCAGCACCCGCAGCCGGACGGCGGGCTCCTTGTCCGGTGAGCCGAAGTGCGGGCCGCCCCGCTGCGACCACAGCCGGGTCGCCGTCGTCTCCAGCATCATCCCCATCGACGCCGACACCGGCTTGAGCCGCTGGATCTCCTCCCACGACAGCACCCCCGGGTTGAGGTGCGGCAGCAGCCCGGTCTCCTCCAGCACCCCGATCGCCATCGCCCGCAGATAACCCAGCGTGGAGTCGAAACCGTGCGCCGCCAGCCACTCCGCCGCGGCCGGCCACCGCTGCTCGGGCCGGTCGCCCAGGGTGAACAGCGCCTCCTTGCAGCCCAGCGCCGCCCCGGCGCGGGCGATACCCAGCACCTCATCCGGGGACAGGAACGGCGCCCGCCCCTCCTTGCGCAGCGCACCGGGGGTGGTCACGAACGTGCAGTAGTGGCAGCGGTCCCGGCACAGCCGGGTCAGCGCGATGAACACCTTGCGGCTGTAGGTCACCACCCCCGCCCGGCCCGCCGACGCCAGCCCGGCATCGCGCACCCGCCCCGCCGCCGTGAGCAGCCGGTCCAGCGGCTCATCCTCGCCCAGGCCGCGGGCATGCAGCAGCGTCTCGGCCTCGACGGCGTCCAACGACACCCCCCGCTCGGCCCGGACCAGGGCACGACGCAGAGCGGACTCCGACGGGATCAGCGACGCGTTCATCGATCGGAACGCTACTCAGCGAGGCCGCTGCTGACCGAGGGCCCAGGCAATGGAAGCGCTACCTACGTTCTGGCTCTCGATACGTGCGTAAAGCTTCCATTGCCTCAGATGTCGCGGCGGGAGAACGACAGCGCCGCCAGGCCGCCGATGATCAGGATCCACACCACGACCCAGCCGAGGTAGGCACCGCTCAGCGACTGTGCGCTCAGGAACGGGAAGGCGCCGCCCTCCACCCCGCCGAAGGTGCGCAGCGCCGACGGGTCCTGGATCGCGTGCATCGCCCCGCGCCACAGCCCGTCGGTGGGCAGCACCACGCGCGAGATCGTGCCGACGGCGGCCACGCTGGAGTTGTTGATGGCGACACCGACCCCGCCC
>JAICZD010000022.1 GCA_025933855.1 Modestobacter sp.
CGACCCGGCAGGTCGAGGTGCAGTCGGTGTACGCGGACGGCGAACGGCGGCTGGTGCTGTCCACCGACGACGACCACCGGTGGCGACGCGGCGGCGAGCCGGCACCCGACCTCGACGGGTGCGTGGACGTCGACATCGCCGCCACACCGCTGACCAACACCTTCCCGATCCGGCGGCTGGCGGCGCTGGCGGTCGGAGCGGCGGTCACCTCGCCGGTGGCCTGGATCGACGTCCCCGCGCTGGCAGTCAGCCGCGTGGAGCAGACGTACCGCCGGCTGGGCGCCCTGCGGTGGGAGTACGGGGACCGCGCGCACGGCGCCTTCGTCCTGACCGTCGACGACGACGGCCTGGTGGTCGACTACACCGGCTTCGCGACCCGCGTCGCCGGTTGATCCGGTCCCACAGCCTGGAGAAGCCGTTGCAGACGTACGACATCAAGCAGGAACGCAGAGACCTGTATGCGCCCAAGACGCGCGACTTCGAGATCGTCGACGTGCCGGAGCTGGGGTTCCTCATGATCGACGGGCATGGCGACCCGAACACCTCGGTGGCCTACCGCGACGCCGTCCAGGCCCTCTACACGGTCGCTCATGCGGTCCGAGCCGTGGGAAAGCAGACGCTGGGCAGGGTGCACACGGTCGCGCCGCTGGAAGGACTGTGGTCGGCCGAGGACCTGGAGGTCTTTCGTACCCGCGACAAGAGCGCATGGGACTGGACCATGATGATCGCCCAACCCGACTGGATCACTTCCGAGATCGTCGATGACGCACGGACGGCCGCGGCGCGGAAGCAGCTGCCCGCACTGGGTCTCGTCCGGTTCGAGCGCCACACGGAAGGCAGCAGCGCGCAGATCCTGCACGTCGGTTCCTATGACGACGAAGGCCCGGTGCTCGAACGCCTGCATGAGACGTTCCTCCCCGCTCACGGGCTCGCACCGGTGGGCCGCCACCACGAGATCTACCTCTCCGACTCCCGCAGGACCGAACCTGCCAAGTGGAGGACGATCCTGCGCCAGCCCGTCACGGCGGCTCCCCGATCGTGCCGCGATCGCTGACCGGCCGTCGCCTGTGCGGCTGTGCACCGGCCGGTGGCAGAGGGCGCCGTCGGCACGCTCGAAGGCGATGCACGACCGTGTCGCTTCGCTGCTCGGCGCTGACTGACGTCACAGGTTGGTCAGTCCGCCATCGGCACCGGGGCGAACAGGTCGACCACTGCGTCCCAGCGGGTCCTGTGCCCGGCGGGGAAGCGGGCCTCCGACCGACGTAGGAGGGCGGACCCGGCGGGGTATCGGCGACGGGCCCACGGGGAGTCGGGCCGGGCCAGTCGGAATGCCGAGACCACCGTCAGGACCGGGACGAAGACGCCCACCACCCCGAGCACGACCCGTCCCTTCAGGACGCTCGCCACGGCGAAGGTCAGGTTCACCACGACGGTGAGGGCCACCAGCAGCTCGCCGTCGGCGGGGTCGGCGTCGAAGGGATTGGCGCCCAGGAGCAGCAGGCTTCCTACGATCGACGCGATCATCACCGCGTCGATCGAGCTACGACCCTCGTGCGACCAGTACACGTCCTCCAGGTGCAACCAGAGCGCGAACTCGTCGAGGGTCAGCCCGGCGCCCACCCCGAAGAGCGCAGCCAGGACGTACTCCGACGGCGGTCCCGGCCGGTAGGTGAACTCGGCCGTCCCAGCCCCGAGCAGCAGGAAGATGCCGTACACCTCGTGGTGCACGTGGACGCCACCGACGCTGGCGTCGCGGAACGGCCCGAGCCCGGACCTGATCGCTCGGGTGACGAGGCGGGTGACGAGGAAGGTGATCAGCAGCGCGGCGACCAGCCAGGCCACCAGCGCCCGGCGTCCGCCGAAGAACGGCAACAGCTCAGTGGACAGCGCGGCCACCGACCACCCCCAGACTCCGGGACGCCGAAGCTAGCCGGGTCCGCCGGGCCGCGGAAGGGGACCCACGCCGTTCCGGCGGTCAAGCCATGGCCGCGTCAACGCCTCACCTTGGTGGCGAAAGCGCACACCTGAGTTGTGCCGTTCCCACCCTGAGGTCGCTATCTCCCCGGCTCCTCCCGGGTCGAGGGTGGCGTCAGGTCCATCGTCGGCACCGACACGAGAGGCAGACGTGATGACGAGCTGTGGGACGTCGGCCAGCGGTGTGGGCTACTGCCTCGGAATCGACCTCGGGACGGCTTTCGTCGCCGCCGCGGTGGCCCGCGCGGACCAGGTCAAGATGGTCGCCCTCGGCGATCGGTCCGTCGTGATGCCGTCGGTGGTCTACGCCCGGGACGACGGCGCCCTGATCACCGGCGAGCCGGCAGCCCGCCGTGCGGTGAGCAACCCGGACCGGGTCGCGTCGGAGATCAAGCGCCGGCTCGGCGACCCGACGCCGCTCATGCTCGGCGAGTCCGCGTACTCGGTGACCGACCTGCTCGGCACCCTGCTGCGGAACGTGCTCGACCGGGTCGCCGCGGAGCAGGGCGGCCCACCGGAGAGGTTGATGCTGACGCACCCAGCGAACTGGGGGCCGCACCGCCAGAAGGTGTTCGCGGAGGCGGCCCGCTTCGCCGGGGTGGAGAACTGGCGCACCGTCACCGAGCCGGAAGCTGCCGCCGCCCACTACGCGGCCACCCGCACGATGGCCGTGGGCGAGGTCATCGCCGTCTACGACCTCGGTGGCGGCACCTTCGACGCGACCGTCCTGGGCCGCACGGAGAGCGGCATCGAGGTGCTGGGCGCCCCGCAGGGGATCGAGCGCCTCGGCGGGGCGGACCTGGACGAGGCCATCTTGTCCTTCGTCAACCACGCAACCGGTGGCGCGCTGACCAAGCTGGACCTGGGGGACCCGAGAACTGCTGTCGCGCTGGCCCGACTGCGCCAGGACTGCGTGCTGGCCAAGGAGGCCCTGTCCGTGGACAACGAGGTCACGATCCCGGTGTTCCTGCCTGGCCGGCACGAGGGGGTGGAGCTGAGCCGGTCCCAGTTCGAGGGCATCATCCGGGCGCAGGTGGAGTCCACGATCCTGGCGCTGACCCGGGCGCTGCACTCCGCATCGATCACCCCGGACCGGCTGTCGGCCGTCCTGCTGGTCGGTGGCTCGTCGCAGATCCCGCTGGTGGCCCGGATGATCGAGGAGCAGCTGGGCTGCCGGGTCGCCGTCGATGCGCACCCCAAGCACGCGGTCGCTCTGGGGGCGGCCGGCCTCATCCGGTCGGCGGGGGGAGCCGACTCCGGTGCCGGGGTGCTGCCGCCGCCCTCCGAGAATGCCTCTCGTCCTGGGGACGCGGCGCCCGAGCCGCACCCGACCGCGGTCCGCGGCACGCCCGCGGCTCGGGACCCGAAGGCGTCCACCGCGGCTGGAACCCCCGGCCGTTACCGGCGGGGGATCGCCATCGCCGCAGGCGTGCTGCTGTTCGCCGGGGCCGCCACCGGCCTCGGCGTGAGCCTGTCGCAGAACCCGACCGAGGGCGGCCACGGGCAGGCGGCCGGCCACCCGGACACCGCCGGCGCGGCGTCGGCCGGCGTCGCCCCGTGGACGGCCCCGGTCACTCCTGAGGCCGTGGTGCTGCCCACGGACGTGCCCGGCCTGATCAACGCCGTCACCGCGGACGGCTCGCTCGCCGGCGCACAGACCCAGCCGCTGGTCGCGCAGCTCGGCGCCGTGGCAGCCGGCGTCGGTGAAGCGCGCCGCCAGGCCGCGCTCGGTGCCCTCGGGATCGTCGGGGGCGCCGGGGTCCAGGCCCAGCTGACCTCGGCTGTGACCACCGCGCTCACCCCTCTCACGGTCCTGGACACCCCGGCAGACATGATCGCCGACCTCCAGCCGAACCCGGCCCTCGGCGGCCCGAACGCCTTCCGGGTGCTCGGGTGCATGCAGGAGTTCCGCGGACACACGCCGCAGCAGCAACAGGCCGAGTCCCAGGAGATCCTCGAACTCCTGCCCACGTGGTCGGCCGACGGCGGGGTGCGCGCCGACCTGGTCGAGGCGACCGTCCGGATCGTCACGCCGGTGGCCCAGGGGCAGAAGGCCTTCAACTCGGTCGAGACCGGCTGACTCCCGCGGGACGGGACACTAGGAGTCCGCCAGCCACGCCAGCATGCGGCCGCGCAACCAGCAGCGGCCGATGGCGTCGGCGCGCAACGTCGACTGGTCGAGCACCGCCAGGCCGATGATGCTGTGCCCGGAGGCGCGGCGATCGCCGAGTGTCGGTATCGCCGGCGCCACTCCGACCCCCTCCACGGACACCCACGCCACCGGCCGGCCGGCCGCCGCTTCATCCAGGCGGTGCAGGAAGCGCAGCCGGCTCTCGAGGGGGAACCGGGACAGCGCCCACGTGGTGGTGACGACAGGCAGGGCATCCGCGGGTATCCGGGCGAAGGCATCGGGCAGCAGGTCGACGGCGTTCCCTCGCAGCAGGAGGGGAGGGGCCGTCGCCGCCAACGCCATCGCCGCTGCCAGCCTCGCGGCCCGCTCGGGCTGATCCGGCTCCAGGCAAGCGCGCAACCACCGTGCGTCCTCCGGGTCGGTCACGTCGACCGGATCCAGGTCGACGCCGACCCGGGCGACGACCTCGGGCATCGCCCGGTCCGGGACGGACCTGCGTCCCACGATGGACGGCGACAGCTGCACGGGGGATCTCGGGTCGCCCAGTGTTCGTCCGTCGCTGTACCTGATGCCCACGCGATCGACATGGAGGTTCAGCCCGGCCGAACACCCCACGTCGATGAGCCCGACCGCATCCCAGCCCGCCCGGTGCGCCGCCTCGGCCAGGGCCGGATACAGCACCGCACAGCGTCCGGTCTCGAAGTCCCGCGGCTGCCGGCGGCCGGCGATGGCCACGACGGAGTCCGTCATCCGGATCAGCGTGTCGATCGCCGCGCCCCCCGCAGCGTCGCCATCCCCGTCGGCGTAGGCCGCGGCGAGCGCCGGGGCACGTCCGGCGAGGACGAGATCGTGCAGCGCGGCCAGGATCACCGAGGGGTGCCGCCTGCGCGGCGGCGCCGCCTCGACGGCGCGCAGCGCGTCCTCGGACTCGCTCAGGGCGACGGCGACACGCTGGTGCAGCGGCGACGTTCCGGCGGCGTCCACCTCACCGAAGTGCCGGTACACCTCGGCGAGTGTGCGGCCCCTACCCCCGGGCACGGTGCCTCCTGCGGTCGGCTCGGCATCCGACGGCTGCGGCCAGGGGAGCGAGGACTCCCGCGAGCGACCCGACGTGGCAGGACTCTAAAACCGGGGTCGGCGGGGTGGCGACCGCGTGTCACGACGTCCGGATGGCCGGACGTCCGCGCCCACCAGCGCCGCCGTCCTCGGGGCCGGGTAGGTCCCGGCCTCGGGGTCGGGCTGGGTCAGGGGTCAGGACCGCTGGAGGACGGCCAGCGCCCGCGAGTAGGGGAACGGGCTCTGCGGGGTCTCCGGGCCGTGCTCCCCGCCTCCGCTCATCGCGACGAGTTGGGCGATGTTCCAGTTCTGGCCGAGCATCCCGTTCAACGCACCCAGGTTCGTGTTGCCGTCGTCGGCGAACCAGAGGACGAACGCCTGCTGGTCGTGGTCCGAGTCGCGGACCAGCGCCAGCGCAGCCCGGGAATAGGGGAACGGGCTCTGCGGGGTCTCCTGGCCGGTCTCACCCGTGCCGCTCATCGGCGTCGCCAGTTTGATGCGCCATCCCTGGCCGAGAAGGGCGTTCAGCGCACCCAGGTTCGTGTTGCCGTCGTCGGCGAACCAGAGGACGAAGGCCTGCTGTGCCATGCCGTGCACCTCCTGCGGTCGTTCGCAGCACCCGGCCGGTCCGGGTCTCGCGAGTAGCGCGGCCGCAGTCTGCGAGGGCCGGCGTCACGTGCCCGTCACTTCCGGGGCAGGGCGACGATGTCCAGCGGTCGGACCCTGCTGAGCCGGCGGCGATCCACCAGGTCAACGGCAGAGGAGGGGCGATGGCGCTGATCGCCCCGTCCCGGTGCCGGTGGGCTGGAAGGCCGACCGACGGCCTGTGGTTGGCTCGTCGGCGAGCAGGACCCGGCCGGCCTCGTGTGGCGGGGACGTGCTGAGGCGACGAAGGAGGCTCCCCATTCCCGCCGAACAGATCCTGGACGTCGCGACCCGGATCGCCGATTCCCTGCTGGAGGTCCAGGCGCGGGTCAACGGGCAGATCGACGCCGCGCTGGCCGAGCTGATTCCCGACGTCCAGCGGCGGCTGGGCGTCCAGCAGACCGAGGACGTCGACCTCGACGGCCTGGTGAACGCCCGGATCACCGGCCTGAGCGTCGTCGTCACCCCGGCCTCGGTCGCGGCCGTCGTCCCGCTGCCGGCGGCGTCGGCCGAGACGACGCGCGCCGGGCGCCGCGCCATGACCGGCATCGTCACCGGCCTCGACGACCGGTTGGCCGTCATCGCCGGTCCGTGCTCCATCCACGACCCGGCCGCCGCGCTGGAGTACGCGGGGTTCCTCGCCCGGATGCGCGAGCGGCACGGTGCGGACCTCGAGCTGCTGATGCGCACCTACACCGAGAAGCCGAGGACCGAGGTCGACTGGAAGGGGTTCGCCTACGATCCGTTCCTCGACGGATCCAGCCGGATCAGCGTCGGCCTCGTCGCGACCCGGCTGCTCATGTGCCGGATCACGGCCCTGGGCGTGCCGGTGGCCGCCGAACCGCTGAACGCGCTGACGCCGCAGTACGTCAACGGGCTGGTCACCTACAACGGCGTGGGTGCGCGCAACGTCACCGACCAGACCGCCCGGGAGCGGGTGTCCGGCTTCTCCTCCGTGGTCGGCTTCAAGAACTCGCCCGAGGGCAGCATCGAGGCCGCCATCCAGGCCGTCATGACCGCGCGCGCTCCGCACGAGTTCCTCGGCGTCGACCACCACGGCGTCTCCGCGCAGCTGTCCACGACCGGCAACGACACCGCCCACGTCATCCTGCGCGGGGACCGGCACGGCCCGAACTACTCCGCCGCGCACATCGCCGACACCAGACGGAAGCTGGCCGAGCGAGGCCTGCCGGACGTCGTCGTCGTCGACGCCTCGCACGGCAACAGCCAGAAGGACCACCTGCGCCAGATCGACGTCGTGCGGGATCTCGCCGGGCAGATCGGCGCCGGCGAGCCGGCGATCCGCGGGGTGATGGTGGAGAGCAATCTCGTGGCCGGACGGCAGGACCTGGACCGGAAGCACCCCGAGATGCTGGAGTACGGCAGGAGCGTCACCGACGCCTGCGTCGACCTCGGGACGACGGAGGCGATGCTGGCCGAACTGGCCGAGGCCGTCCGGGCCCGTCGCCGGACCCTGGAACAGGCCCGTCCTCCTGGGGACGGTTGATCCCGCCCCGGACGGGACGTCGATGCCTGCTCACGGGAGCTCGTGGACGAGCCGACCACCGCTCCACGTCGAGCGGACCGGGATGTCGACGATCTCGGCGGGGGGCACCTGGAACGGGTCACGGCCGAGCTCGACGAAGTCCGCGAGCAGGCCCGGGGCCAGCGTGCCCTTGGACCGCTCCTCGCCCGCGGCGTAGGCAGCCCCCGTGGTGTACAGGCCGAGCGCCTCCGGCACGGTGATCCGCTGGCTGAGCCCGATGGCGGTGCCGTCGAGCGCGCGCCGTTCCGCGCAGCTGGTGATCGCTGCCAGCGGCTCGTACGGACCGCACGGGTAGTCGCTGGAGCCGGCGACGGCGATGCCGGCGTCGAGCAGGGTGCGGTGGGCGAACAGCCGCTCGAGCCGTGCCTGCCCGTAGTAGCCGACCAGCTTGTCGCCGTGGAACCGGGCGTAGGAACCGAACGGGACGACGACCAGCCCGAGTCGGCGGATGCGCTCGACGATGTCGGCGTCGATCAGGGAGCAGTGCTCGATGCGGTGCCGGCGCGGTGGTGCGCCCTGGGCCCGGGCCGCCTCGTGCGCGTCGAGCAGCTTGCGGATGGCCCGGTCACCGTTGGCGTGCACGGCGAGGACGACGCCGTCGCCGGCCACTCGCGCGACGAGCGCCCGGAGGTCGTCGTCGTCCATGGTCTGCATGCCGTGGTCGTCGGTGCCCTCGAACGGCTCGTCCACCAGGCAGTTCCCGCCCGCGCAGGCGCCGTCGACGAAACCCTTCACCCCGAGCAGCCGCAACCGGTCGTCGCCGAACCCGCTGCGCAGGCCCAGCGCGGCGACGCGGTCGTAGTGCGGGAACGCGACCAGCATGGACACCCGCAGGGTCAGCTGCCCGGTGCGGGCGGCCTCGGCGAGCAGCGCGACGTCGTCCGGCCCGCACAGCGCGTCGACCATCGAGGTGATCCCGGCGGCATGGAACATCTGCTGGGCGCGGGCGAGCCCGCGCAGGCGGTCGTCGAGGGTCGAGGCCGGGACGACGGTCCGGCCGCGCGCCAACGACGGATAGGAGATGTCGAACAGCGCCTGCTCGTAGACGACGCCGGTCAGCTCACCGGCGCCGTCCCGGCCCAGCGCGCCGCCCGGCGGATCCGCGCTGAGCCGGGTGAGCCCCGCGGCGGCCAGCCCGGCTGAGTTGAGCACGCCCCAGTGCGCCGCGACGTGGGTCAGCAGCACCGGATGATCCGGGACGGCGCGGTCCAGGAACGTCCGGTCGACCACCCGCCCGCCGGTGGTCTTGGTGTGGTCGTAGCGCGAGCCGATCACCCAGCGCCCCTCGCCGACGGCCGCAGCCTCGCCGCGCAGCAGCTCGACGAGCACGTCCTCGCCGGTGGCGATCTCCGGTGAGCAGTTCACGTGCAGGAGGTTCTCCGCGGTCATGCTCGGGTGCGCGTGCGCGTCGTTGAAGCCGGGGACGACGACGCCGTCGACCTCGATGGTGCGGTCGGGGCGGAACCGCTCACGGAGCTCGGCCGGGTCGCCGGCGGCCGCGACCCGGTCGTCCAGCAGGACCAGCGCCTGCACCGGCGGCCCGGCGAACGTGTGGATCCGGTCGGCGACCACGAGCGTCCAGGTGCCCGGCTCGGCTGCCGGGACGGCCGCGGTCATGCGGACTCCGATCGGTCGACGACGTCGAGGGTGTGCTGCCCGGCTGCCATGCCGAAAGGCTAGGGCCCGGCGGGGAGCGCTCCCGGACCTGCACCGCACCTGGACCGTCGACGACATGTAGCGCCGGTGCGGAAGGGCGATACAGACTGTCCCGTGACGGCAGGGGGCGGGTGCCCGCAGACTCGAGCCCTGAGCCGACCAAGGAGCTTGCGATGACCACCTCGATCGAGGAATTCCCGGCCGGCGTGCCGGACGCCACGGCGGCCCGCGCCGCGGACCACCTCTGGCTGCACTTCGCCCGCCAGGGCCGCCATCCGGAGACGCCGGTCCCGGTCGTCACCCGCGGGGAGGGCGCCTACATCTGGGACAACCGGGGCCGCAAGATCCTCGACGGGCTGTCCGGGCTGTTCGTCGTGCAGATCGGGCACGGGCGACGGGCGGTGGCGGAGGCGATCGCCAAGCAGGCCGCCGAGCTGGCGTACTTCCCGGTGTGGGGCTACACCACCCCGGTGCAGGCGGAGCTGGCCGAGCGGATCGCCGACCTCGCGCCCGGTGATCTGAACCGGGTCTTCTTCACCAGCGGCGGAGGAGAGGCCGTGGAGTCGGCCTGGAAGGCCGCGAAGCAGTACTTCAAGCTGATCGGCAAGCCGCAGAAGCACAAGGTCATCAGCCGCGCCGTCGCCTACCACGGCACGCCGCACGGCGCCCTGGCCATCACCGGGCTGCCGGCCATGAAGAAGGACTTCGAGCCGCTGGCCCCCGGCGGCTTCCGGGTGCCCAACACCAACCTCTACCGGCACCCCGAGTTCGCCGACGACCCGAAGGCCTTCGGCCGCTGGGCCGCCGACCGGATCGAGGAGGCCATCCTCTTCGAGGGCGCCGACACCGTGGCCGCCGTCTTCCTCGAGCCGGTGCAGAACTCCGGCGGCTGCTTCACCCCGCCGCCGGGCTACTTCGACCGGGTCCGGGAGATCTGCGACCAGTACGACGTGCTGCTGGTCTCCGACGAGGTCATCTGCGCGTTCGGCCGGCACGGTGCGACGTTCGCCTGCGAGAAGTTCGGCTACACCCCCGACCTGATCACCTGCGCCAAGGGGATGAGCTCCGGCTACGGCGCCATCGGCGCCATGATCGCGTCGGAGAAGGTCATCGAGCCGTTCCTGCGCCCCGGCGTCGCGTTCCCGCACGGCTACACCTTCGGCGGCCACCCGGTGGCCGCGGCCGCCTCGCTGGCCAACCTCGACATCATGGCGGAGGAGGGGCTCAACCAGCGGGTGCTGGACAACGAGGCAGCCCTGGGTGCCACGCTCCGCAAGCTGCTGGACCTGCCGATCGTCGGCGACGTCCGCGGGGACGGCTATTTCTGGGCCGTGGAACTGGTCAAGGACAAGGCCACCCGGCAGACCTTCGACGCCGCCGACCGGGACCGCCTGGTCCGCGGTTTCCTGCCCGGCGCGCTGTTCGACAACGGGCTGTACTGCCGCCCCGACGACCGCGGCGATGTCGTCGTCCAGGTCGCTCCGCCGCTGATCTGCGGCCAGCCGGAGTTCGACGAGATGGAGCAGATCCTCCGGCACACGCTGACCGAGGCCCAGGCGCTCGTCTGATCCGACCACCCACCCGCCCGCACTACCGAGCCACGACCGCAGGGGCCACCCGGCCCGGCACGACCCGCTCCGGTGCGACGCACCGGACCCCGATCGGAGGACACCACGCCATGAGCGCGCTCGTCGTCGGAGTGCCGACCGAGATCAAGGACAACGAGAAGCGGGTGGCCCTCACTCCGGACGGCGTCGTGGAGCTGGTGCACCACGGTCACCGGGTCCTCGTGCAGGCCGGGGCCGGGGCCGGATCCCGGTTCGCCGACGACCAGTACGCCGCCGTCGGGGCCGAGATCGTGCCGGCCGCCGAGGACGTGTTCGCCACCGCCGACCTGATCGTGAAGGTCAAGGAGCCGGTGCCGGAGGAGTACGACCGGTTCCGCCAGGGTCAGCAGCTGTTCACCTACCTGCACCTGGCCGCCGACCGCGGGCTGACCGATTTCCTGCTCGAGCGGCGGATCCGATCCATCGCCTACGAGACCGTGCAGACCGCCGACGGCAAGCTCCCGCTGCTGACCCCGATGAGCGAGGTCGCCGGCCGGATGGCCGTGCAGGCGGCCGCGCACCACCTGGAGAGCCCGGCCGGCGGCGCGGGCATCCTGCTCGGCGGC
Organism: Modestobacter sp.; assembly: GCA_025933855.1. Lineage (GTDB taxonomy): Bacteria > Actinomycetota > Actinomycetes > Mycobacteriales > Geodermatophilaceae > Modestobacter. The sequence continues at coordinate 11,182 of JAICZD010000022.1, forward strand.
GTCCCCGGCACCCCCGCGGCACAGGTGCTCATCATCGGCGGTGGGGTGTCCGGCACCGAGGCAGCCAAGATCGCGCTGGGGATGCGGGCCATGGTCCGGGTGCTGGACACCAACCCGGCCCGGCTGGCCTACCTGTCCGACATCTTCGGTGGGCGGCTGGACCTCGTGACGCCCAACCGGGCCCGGACGGCGGCCTACGTCGCGGAGGCCGACGTCGTGATCGGCGCCGTCCTCGTCCCCGGGGCGAAGGCGCCCACGCTGGTCAGCCGGGAGATGATCGCGGCCATGCGGCCGGGCAGCGTCGTCGTCGACATCGCCATCGACCAGGGCGGTTGCTTCGAGACCAGCCGGCCGACCACCCACTCCGACCCCACCTACGTCGAGGAAGGGGTGACCCACTACTGCGTGGCCAACATCCCCGGGGCGGTCGCCCGCACCTCCACGCTGGCCCTCACCTCGGCCACGTTGCCCTACCTCGTCCGGGTGGCGGCCTCCGGCGTGGTCGGCGCCGCCGAGACCGACCCGGCCCTGCGGCTGGGCCTGAGCACGCTCGACGGCAAGCTCGTCAACCAGCCGGTCGCCCAGGCGCTCCAGCTGCCCTTCACCGACCCCGCGGACCTGCTGGCGGCGCGCTGAGCGGGTGGTCGAGCCCGTCACGGCGAGCCGGGCAGCGCTGGTGGACGGCGCCCGGCATCCACGCGCGCCGCCGCGGTCGGTCAGGGCAGGACGAGCAGTTTCCCGGTGGTCCGCCGGGACTCCAGGGCCTGGTGGGCCTGCCGTGCGTCCGCGAGCTCGAACCGGCCGCCGACCGACACCCGTAGCTGCCCGGCGGCGACCCAGCCGAACACCTCGTCGGCGCGCGCCCGCAGCTCGTCCTGCGTCGCGGTGTAGTGCACGACGGTCGGCCTGGTGACGTAGAGCGACCCGCCGGTGTTCAGCCGCGGGATCTCCAGCGGCGGCGTCGGGCCGCTGGCGGTGCCGTAGACCACGAGCATGCCCCGCGGGCGCAGACTCGCCAGGCTGCCCTCGAAGGTGGCCGCCCCGACGCCGTCGTAGACCACCGCCACGCCGCGGCCGTCGGTGAGGGCCCGCACCCGGTCCGGGACCTCGTCGTACTGCAGCACCTCGTCGGCCCCGGCGTCCCTCGCCGCCGCGGCCTTCTCCGGGGTCGAGACGGTCCCGATGACCCGGCCGCCGCGCAGCCGCACGACCTGGGTCAGCAGCTGACCGACACCGCCCGCGGCTGCGTGCACCAGCACGCTGTCCCCGGGCTGCACCCGGTAGGTGTCGGTGGCCAGGTAGTGCGCGGTCACTCCCTGCATCAGCACCGCCGTCGCCACGTCGTCCGGGATCCCGTCCGGCACGGGGACCGCCATGGCGGCGTCCACCGCGACGAACTCCGCGTAGCTGCCTTGCCCGCCCCGCAACCAGCCGACCCGCTGGCCCACGGCGAGGTCGTCGACCCCGTCGCCCCGGGCCACGACGGTGCCCACGCCCTCCACTCCGGCGACGAACGGCGTGCGCAGCGGGGTGCCGCCGCTGCGCTGGTACACGTCCATGTAGTTGACGCCGGCCACCGCGACCTGGACCAGGACCTGCCCCGGCCCGGGCGACGGCTGCTCCACCTCGGTCAGCTGCAGGACGTCGGCGGTCCCGGTGTCGGACACGAGAACTGCGCGCATCGTGGTGCTCCTTGCTCGGGGCGAGGCTTTTCAGGCGAGGTTCTTCGGGTGAGGTTCTTCGGGCGAGGTTCTTCGCGCGAGGGCGGACGAAGCCGGAGCACCGGCGGCCGGACGATCCGGCTGCCGGTGCCCCGGGAGTGCGGAGGTGCGGGATGCTCAGACCCGCTCGGCGAGCACCCGTTCGTGCTCCACGGTGTCCAGGTCGGTCAGCGACGCGCCCTTGGTCTCCCGGTAGAGCAAGGCACCGACGACGCTGACCAGACCCATGATCGAGATGTAGATCGCGACGTTGGTCCAGTCGTAGTCCGGTGCTCCGCCCAGCAGGGCGACGCCGATGAGCGGGGCGACCGACCCGGTCACGACGCTGGTCAGCTGGGCGCCGATGGAGACCCCGGTGTAGCGGATGGACGTCGGGAACAGCTCGGCGAACATCGCCGGCTGCAGGGCGTACATCAGCCCGTGCACGAGCAGTCCGGCGGTGACGGCGAGCACCGTCAGCCACACGTGCACCTGGCCGCCCATGTTGTCGTCCCACAGGGAGAAGGCGAAGAACGGGTAGCCCACCATGAGCACGGCCCCGGCCAGGTAGATCGGCTTGCGCCCGATCCGGTCACCCCACGCGCCGACCAGCGGGATCCAGAACATGTGCACGAAGTGCCCGATGAGCACGTACGCGAGGATCCGGAGGGTGTCCACGCCGATCGTCTTCAGGTAGGTGATCGAGAACGTGACCACGATGTAGTACAGGACGTTCTCCCCGGCCCGCAGCATCATCGCGGTCAGCACCTGCCGGGGGTAGGCCTTGAACACGGTGACGAGGGCGAGCTTCTCCGGCGGGTCGGTGTCGGCCCGCTCGCGAGCCTGGACGAACACCGGGGCGTCCTCGACCGTGCGCCGGATGTACCAGCCGACGAACACGATGATCGCGGACAACCAGAAGGCCACCCGCCAGCCCCAGGACAGGAACTGGGCGTCGTCGAGCAGGGCGTACAGGCTCAGCAGGACGACCGTCGCGATGAAGTTGCCCAGCGGGACGCCGGACTGCGGGAAGGACGACCAGAAGGCGCGCTTGCTGTTGGGGGAGTGCTCGGCGACCAGCAGGACGGCGCCGCCCCACTCACCGCCGACCGCGAAGCCCTGGACGAACCGCAGGATGACCAGCAGCAGCGGCGCCAGGAAGCCGACCTGGTCGTGGGTCGGCAGGCAGCCCATGAGGAACGTGGAAATGCCGACCAGCACGATGGACAGCTGCAGCAGCCGCTTGCGGCCGAACTTGTCGCCGAAGTGGCCGAACACCAGACCGCCCAGCGGGCGGGCGGCGAAGCCGATGGCGTAGGTGGAGAAGGCGTAGATCAGCCCGGTCTTGGCCGTCTCACCGGGGAAGAAGACCGCGGGGAAGACCAGCGTCGCGGCCGTGCCGTAGATGAAGAACTCGTACCACTCGACCACCGTGCCGGCCATCGAGGCGGTGACGACCTTGCGCAGCAGTGTGTTGTTGCTGGCCTCGTCGGGCCGGGGGCTGGTGACAGCGCCCATCGTGTGCGTCCAATCGTGGGTGATGAGAGGGGGCGTCCGGGCTGGGGCGTCAGGTCTGCGGCGACTCCAGGGTGCCGTCGACCTTGGTCACCAGGACGCTGCAGTCCTTGTCGGCCAGCCCGGCGTCCAGCAGCGAGGCCATGGCGTCGCGCGCCTGGGTGACGAACGGCAGCGGGGTCCCGGTCGACTCCCCGGCGTTGACCGCCAGCCCGAGGTCCTTGTGCAGCAGCGCCACGGAGAACCCGCCCTCGAAGTCGCGGTTGACCGCAGCACTCTCGACGACACCCGGCGACGGGTACCAGGTGCGCAGCACCCAGGAGTCGCCGGAGGACGTGGACGCGATCGAGTGGAAGACCTTCGGGTCCAGGCCCAGCCGCTCGGACAGGACGGCGCCCTCGCAGGTCACGCCCAGGATGACGCCGCACATCATGTTGTTGACGATCTTCGCGGCCTGGCCGTTGCCGGCGTCGCCGGCGTGCACCACCTTGCCGCCGAGCACCTCCAGCAGGGGACGGACCTGCTCGAGGTCCTCTGCCGCGCCGCCGACCATGATCGTCAGCGTGCCCGCTGCCGCGCCGGACACCCCGCCGGACACGGGTGCGTCGAGGAACCGGGCGCCGGCCTTGCCGACCGTCTCGTGCAGCTCGCGGGCGACCTCGATGTCGATCGTCGACTCGTCGACGATCAAGGTGCCCGGCTCGACGTTCGCCAGGACGCCGTCCGGTGAGGTGAGGACCTCCCGGACGTGCTCGCCCTTCGGCAGCATGGTGAAGACGACGTCGGCGCCCCGTACCGCCTCCGCCACGCTGCCCACGACCTGGACGCCCCGCTCCGCCGCCGCGGCGGCAGCGGCCTCGCTCAGGTCGAATCCGCGCACCGTCGAACCGGCGTCGACCAGGTTGGCCGCCATCGGGCCGCCCATGTTGCCCAGTCCGATCCACGCCACGTTCATCTGGACTCCTCCACTGCATCGGGGCTTGCCTCGGATCTGTGACCCAGCTCATTTCGGAACGCCGGTGACGCACCCTGGCACAACGACACGCCGTGCGCATTCGGCCGCCGGTGACCGGTGCGTGCCACCGTCACGGGGCGCCCACGTCGGTCCTGCCGCTGGTGGACTCCTGCGGCTCGGCCGGGCGGGGGCTGAGCTTGACGTTGATCTGCTTGATGTGCGTGAAGCCCTCGAGCATGCCCTCGAGGGAGAACTCGCGGCCGATGCCGGAGGCCTTGACCCCGCCGTAGGACTGGCCGACCACCTGGCCGCCGCCCTGGTTGACCTGCACCCAGCCGGACTCGATGCGGTGGGCCGCGGTGAGCGCCCTGTCCAGGTCGTGGCACCACACGTACGCGGCCAGGCCGTAGGTGGTGTCGTTGGCCATCGCCAGCACCTCCTCCTCGTCCCGCCACGGGATGACGACCATGACCGGGCCGAAGATCTCCTCCTGGGCCAGCCGCCAGCTGTTGTCCGCCCGGGAGAACACCGTCGGGCCGAGGTAGAGGCCCTCGAGGCCGTCGGGGACCTGACCGGAGCCGTCCAGGGCGACCGACACGTCGTCGCGGTCCTTGCCCTCGGCGACGTAGGAGGTGACCCGGTCGAACTGCTCCTGGCTGATCAGCGCGCCCATGTCGGTCGCCTCGTCCAGCGGGTCGCCGACCACCATCTGCTTGAGCCGGGCGACCACCCGCTCGAGGAAGTCGTCGTAGATGTCCTCGTGCAGGAACAGCCGGGAACCGGCGGTGCAGCTCTGGCCCTGGCGGGTGAACCGCATCGCGGTGAGCACGCCCTCGACCGTCGCGTCGTCGCAGGAGTCCGGCCACACGATGCTGGGGCTCTTCCCGCCGAGCTCCAGGGAGAGGGGGACCAGCCGCTCCCCGGCGACCGCGCCGACGATCCGGCCGACCTCCGTGGAGCCGGTGAAGGAGACCTTGTCCACCTGGGGGTGGGCCGTCAGCGCGGCACCGCAGTCCTCACCGAAGCCGGTGAGCACGTTGAGCACGCCCGGCGGCAGGTGCGGAGCGCAGAGCTCGGCCAGCCGCAGGATGGTCAGCGGAGCGTCCTCGGCGGCCTTCACCACCATGGTGTTGCCGGCCGCCAGCGCGGCCGGGATCTTCATCCCGGCGATCATGAGCGGGGAGTTCCACGGCAGGATCGCGCCCACCACGCCGACCGGCTCACGGATGCTGTACTGCAGCTGGTCCTCCCCGGCCGGCAGGACCACGCCCTTGACCTCCGTGGCCACCCCGGCGAAGTAGCGGAACAGGTTGGCCAGCGTCTGGCTCTCCGGCCGGGCCTGCGTACGCAGCGCGTTGCCGGTGTCCTTCGCCGTGAGCAGAGCCAGCTCCTCGGCGTGCGCGTACAGGTCCTCGGCGATGGCCAGCAGCGCCTTCTGCCGGGCGGTCGCCGGCAGCGCCCGCCATCCCGGAAGAGCCGCCCGGGCCGCTTGGACGGCGCGATCGACGTCGGCCGCGTCCGCCCGGGGCACCCGGCCGAGGACCGTGCCGCTGCGCGAGGGCGACATCACGTCGGTCCACCGGCCGCCGACGGCCTCGACCCGTTCGCCGCCGATGTACATGCGCCACTCACGGGTGGCTTCCTCGTCGATGATCTCGTCCGGGCTGGTGGGTGCGTCGACCGACATGGTTGTCCCTCTCCGTTGGGGGTGGTTCCCCGTGTGCGCTTGTGTCCCGGCCGCGCCCAGCTGTGCACACCGGTCCGCGCCACTGCTCACGCGGCCTTCGGGAACTGCCCGAGCCGAGCCTCCCCCCGCGGCCGGTCAGCGGCAACCGGCGCGACGGACGGGGCCCCGACCGCCGTCAGCCGGGCGACGTCTCAGCGACCGGGATCCTCAGCTGCGGCGTCGGGCGGTCCGCACGCCCAGGACGACCGCTCCGATGATGAACAGCGCGCCGAGACCCTGCAGGCCCGGCGAGTCATCGGCCTCGCCGAGCACCATGCCGCCGACCCCGAGCGCGATGGCGAGCAGGGCGACGACAGCGAGCAGGTATCTCATGGGGTCTCCTGGTCGCGGCCGGAGCCGACGCCGGCCGGTAGGGGGAGCGGGTCCGCATCGTCGCCGATCTTGCCCTACCCGAGTAGCGTCCGCCGGCATGCGGCGGTCACCCGATCCGCTGTTCACGCCGGCCTTCGTCGCGTTGACCCTGTCCGATCTGGCCTACTTCACGGCCGGCGGCGCGCTGATCGCGGTCACCCCGTTCTTCGTGACCGGACCGCTCGGGTCGGGCCCGGCCGCGGTGGGCCTCGCCGTCGGGGCGTTCAGCGCGACCACGCTGCTGCTGCGGCCGCTGGCCGGTCGGTGGACCGACCGGCACGGCCGCCGGCCGTTGCTGATCGGCGGGGCGGCACTGTTCGCGGTCCTGGTGGTGGGGCACCTGCTGGTCACCGACCTGGCCTCGCTGGTCGCGCTGCGGTTGCTGCTCGGCATGGCCGAGGCGCTGTACTTCGTCGCCGGGTTCGCCGCCCTGGCCGACCTGGCTCCACCCGGCCGGGCCGGTGAGGCGCTGAGCTACAACTCCCTGGCCCTCTACCTGGGGATCGCGGCCGGCCCGATGATCGGGCAGGGGCTGCTCGCGGTGGGTGGCTTCGCACTGGTCTGGGCCGGAACGGCGCTGCTGCTGGGGGTTGCCGCCCTGCTCGCCGCCCGGGTGCCCGAGACGGTCGAGCGGACGGCGGAGCCCGGTCCTCCCGCGCCGCTGATCCTGCCCGCGGCGGTGCTGCCCGGGCTCGGCCTGTTCACCGGCGTGGCCGCGGTCTCCGGCTTCCTCGCGTTCGCCTCCCTGCAGGCGGCCGAACTCGATCTGCATCCGTGGAGCGCGGTGCTCGGCCTCTTCGGCCTCGTCGTGGTGGCCTGCCGCGTCCTGTTCGCCACGCTGCCCGACCGGATGCCGCCGATGCGCGTGGCCGCCGCGGCGCTCGCCGCGTCCGGCGCCGGCCTGCTGGTCACCGCCGCGGTGCCGTCCGCGTGGGGCCTGCTGCTCGGTGCTGCGGTGCTCGCGGTCGGGTCCGCGTTCCTCACGCCGGCCGTGTTCGCGGCGGTCTTCGGTTCCGTTCCACCGTCCCAGCGGGGCAGTGCCGCCGGCACGACGAGCGTGTTCATCGACCTCGGGTTCAGCGGGGGGCCGATCCTCCTCGGTGCGGCGGCGGGGGTCGGTGGCCTGTCCGCGGCCTTCCTGGCCGGCGCGGGCCTGGCCGCCGCGGGAGCGGTGCTGCTGGCGTCCCGCCCGAGGCTGGGACCGCTGCCGGCACACCTGGGGCCGGCCTGACGGGCCGCATGCGCGCAGGGCGGGTGCGCCGGCGTCCCCGGTCCCCGGGGTGCGAGCGGTGGTCACCGGCTAGGTTCATGCTCCGGTGACGGGACTCCGAGCGGGAAATGGTGGGCGCGTGGGCAGGTCCGTGCTGGTGACCGGTGGCAACCGGGGCATCGGCCGGGCGATCGCCGAGGCCTTCCTGGCCCAGGGCGACCAGGTCGCGGTGACCCACCGCGGCAGCGGCGCCCCCGAGGGGCTGTTCGGCGTCGAGTGCGACGTCACCGATGCCGCCGCCGTGGACCGGGCGTTCACCGCGGTCGAGGAGCACCAGGGCCCGGTCGAGGTGCTGGTCAGCAACGCCGGCATCACCCGCGACGGGCTGCTGCTGCGGATGGGCGAGGACGCGTTCACCGACGTCATCGACGCCAACCTGACCGCCGCCTACCGGGTGGCCAAGCGGGCGGCCCCGAAGATGGTGCGCGCGCGGGCCGGGCGGATGATCTTCATCTCCTCCGTCGTCGGGCTGCTGGGTTCGGCCGGGCAGGTCAACTACGCGGCCAGCAAGTCCGGCCTCGTCGGGCTGGCCCGGTCGATCGCCCGCGAGCTGGGCAGCCGGAACATCACCGCGAACGTCGTGGCGCCGGGGTTCGTGGCCACCGACATGACCGCGGAGCTGCCGGAGAAGCGCCAGCAGGAGATCCTCGGGCAGGTGCCGCTGGGCCGGTACGCGCAGGCGGAGGAGATCGCCGGTGTCGTGCGGTTCCTGGCGGGAGAGCAGGCGGGCTACATCACCGGGGCGGTCGTCCCGGTGGACGGCGGACTGGGGATGGGGCACTGATGGGCATTCTCGAGGGCAAGAAGATCCTCGTGGCGGGGGTGCTGACCGAGGCTTCCATCGCCTTCGCGGCGGCCCGGATCGCGCAGGAGGAGGGCGCCACCGTCGTCCTGTCGAACTTCGGCCGGGCGCTGTCGCTGTGCCAGCGGATCAGCAAGCGGCTGCCGCAGGAGGCTCCCGTCGTCGAGCTCGACGTCACCAACACCGAGCACCTGGCCACCCTCGCCGACCGGCTCCGCGAGCACGTCGACGGCCTGGACGGCGTCGTCCACTCGATCGGCTTCGCGCCGCAGGAGGCCATGGGGGAGGGTTTCCCCGAGGTGGCCTGGGAGCACGCGGCCACCGCCTTCCAGGTGTCGACCTGGTCGCTGGCCTCCCTGACGCACGCCTGCCGGCCGCTGTTCGGCGACACCGCCTCGGTCGTGGGCCTGACCTTCGACGCGACGGTGGCCTGGCCGGTCTACGGCTGGATGGGTGCGGCCAAGGCCGCCCTGGAATCCACCTCCCGCTACCTCGCCCGCGAGCTCGGCCCGGAGGGCGTCCGGGTCAACCTGGTCGCCGCCGGCCCGCTGCGCACCATGGCGATGAAGTCCATTCCGGGCAGCAAGCAGTTCGAGGAGGCCTGGGAGGGCCGCGCGCCGCTGGGCTGGTCGGTCACCGACACCGAGCCCGCCGGCAAGGCCGTGGCCGCGCTGCTGTCGGACTGGTTCCCCGCCACCACCGGCGAGATCGTGCACGTCGACGGTGGGTTCCACGCCGTTGGCGTCTGACCGGTCCCGCCCCGCGCACCCGCTCCCTCACGGCGCCTCGATCACCCCGGCCGGGCAGCAGCCCGACGAGGACCCGTCGCTCGCCGTCCGGAACAACGGCGGCGTCCCGCCCTCGGCCGACCCGGCTCCGGCCGGACGGCGGGAGGCGCTGCTGCTGCTGTCCTTCGGCGGGCCCGAGGGGCACGAGGACGTGATGCCGTTCCTGGAGAACGTCACCCGCGGCCGGGGGATCCCACGCGAGCGCCTGGCGGCGGTCGCGGAGCACTACCACCACTTCGGCGGCGTCAGCCCGATCAACGAGCAGAACGAGGCGCTCATCGCCGCGGTCGAGGCCGAGCTGGCCGCCGCCGGCATCGACCTGGCCGTCTACTGGGGCAACCGGAACTGGGCGCCGTACGTCGAGGACACCTGGCGGCAGATGGCCGAGGACGGCGTCGAGCACGCCTACGTCTTCGCCACCTCCGCCTACGCCTCGTTCTCCGGTTGCCGGCAGTACCACGAGGACGTCGCCCGCGCCCGCCTCGCCCTGGCGCTCGACCCGGCCGCGCCGGCCGGCCCGACCGCGGAGAAGCTGCCGCACTACTTCGACGCGCCGGGTTTCGTGCAGGCCAACGCCGAGGCGCTGACCGCCGCGCTCGGCTCGCTGCCCGAAGAGGTGCGCGGCACCGCCCGGCTGGTCGCCACCGCGCACAGCATCCCCGAGGCGATGGCCGCGGTCGCCGGGCCGGACGGCGGCGCGTACCAGGCCGAGCTGCTGCGCGCCGCCCG
>JAICZD010000110.1 GCA_025933855.1 Modestobacter sp.
GAGGCCGAGCTCCTCGGCGGTGGGCTCCCGCTCCAGCTCCTGGTGGATCCGGCGGCGGGTGCGCACCACCTTGTTGACCGGCTGGGCCTGGTGGAGGGGCCGCGGTTTGGTGCGGCCGGTGTCGCCCATCGCCCGGGTGATGCCCTGCCGGATCCACCACGTCGCGTAGGTCGAGAACTTGAAGCCCTTGGTGTAGTCGAACTTCTCCACCGCGCGGATCAGGCCGACGTTGCCCTCCTGGATCAGGTCCAGGAACGTCATGCCGTGCCCGGTGTACCGCTTGGCCACCGAGACGACCAGCCGCAGGTTCGCCTCCAGCAGGTGGGCCTTCGCGGCCTTGCCGTCGGCGGCCAGGATCGTGTAGTCGCGCTTGAGGGCAGGGGTCAGCTGCTTGTCGGCGAGGAGGCGCTCGGCGTACAGGCCGGCCTCGATGCGCTTGGCCAGCTCGACCTCCTGCTCGGCGGTCAGCAGCGCGGTCTTGCCGATGGTGTTGAGGTAGACGCGCACCAGGTCCGTCGACACCAGACCGCTGGTGTCCGGCGCACGGCGCGGCGTGCGCACCTCGAGGGTGTCGGTCGGGGAGGACTGCAGCAGCGTCACGATGAGTCTTCGTCCTTGCTTCAGGGTCTGGATGCGCCGCCCCTTCGTTGGGCGCTGCATCCCGGCGTCTTTCGGTGCAGAGCGCCGCCGGGTGTCGCCCCGACCGGCTCCGCGTCCCTCGTGTCCGTGTGGTACGTCGTGTCCAACGGATCGGTTCAGCCGGGTGTTCCGTCGCGGCCGAAGTCACAGCAAACGTCCGGCTTCGGATGGCTACCCGCGCCGGCGCGGCGAACACGTCGTCCCGGGCAGCAGCGCGCCGGCGTCGGCGGACATTCCCGGTTGCCGGAACTCAGACCTCCAGCTGCAGCGTCATCGGTCCCTCGTTGACCGAGGCCACCTGCATCCGCGCTCCGAAGATCCCGGTCTGCACGGCCGTGCCGCGGCGGCGCAGCTCGGCGACCACCTCGGCCACCAGCGGCTCGGCGAGCTCGCCGGGCGCCGCCTCGGACCAGGACGGCCGGCGCCCCTTGCGGGTGTCGGCGTAGAGCGTGAACTGACTGATCACCAGCACGGGCAGGCCGAGGTCGCCGACCGAGCGGGCGCCGTCCCCGGTCGGGAAGACCCGCAGCTCCTGCACCTTGCGGGCCAGCGTGCGCGCCCGGTCGCCGTCGTCGTCCCGGCCGACGCCCACCAGCGCGAGCAGCCCGGTGCCGATGGCGCCGACGACCGCACCGTCGACGGTCACCGACGCCGAGCTCACCCGGGTCACCACGGCGCGCACGTGCCCATCCTCGGCCACCGACTCGTAATTAGCTTGACGGTTAAATAGCCGTATGGTGAAATACCGACGTGGCAACAGCTCGGGACAGGTCATGACGGCGGCGGTCGAGGAGCGGCTCGACGCCACGTTCGCCGCGCTCGCCGACCCCACCCGACGGGCCATCGTGGCCCGGCTGGCGGCCGGCGACGCCACGGTGAACGAGCTGGCCGAGCCGTTCCGGCTCAGCCTGCCGGGCGTCTCCAAGCACCTGAAGGTCCTCGAGCGCTCGGGGCTGATCAGCCGCCGGCGGCAGGCCCAGTTCCGTCCCTGCCACCTGGAACGGCAGGCCCTGGACGCCGCGGTGGACTGGATCGAGGCCAACCGGCGCCTGTGGTCCGAGCGCTTCGACAAGCTCGACGACCACCTCCGCACCCTGCACGCCCCCACCAACGGAGACCCCCATGTCTGACAACGTCCTGCACGTCACCCGCGTCTTCGACGCTCCCCGGCAGCTGGTCTTCAGCTGCATGGTGGAACCCGAGCACCTGACCCACTTCTGGGGCCCGACCGGGGTCAGCGCACCGCTGGACCGGATCACCGTCGACGCCCGCGCCGGCGGCGTCTTCGCGACCGTCATGGTCAACGACGCCGACGGCAGCACGTACCCGACCAGCGCCCGCTACCTCGAGGTCAGTTCCCCGGAGCGGCTCGCCTGGGTCGAGGACCACTCCGGCATGACCGTCACCATCACCTTCACCGACCTCGGCGACGACCGCACCCAGGTCGACATCGAGCAGGCCAACGTGCCGGCGCAGATGATGGACCCGGCAGCCCGGGCCGGCTTCCTCACCTCCCTGGACCGTTTCGCCGCCCACCTGGCCCGGCTCACCCGAGCGGAGCGGTGATGGCCACCGACGACCTGATGCCGACCATCGCCGCCGAGCGGCGGGCGTTCGGCGACGTGCTCGAGGGCCTGGCCGCACCGGACTGGAACGCGCCGTCCCTGTGCGCCGGCTGGCGGGTCCGGGAGGTCGTCGCGCACATGACGATGCCCTTCCGCTATCCCGCCCCGCGGTTCCTCGGCGAGCTGGTCCGCTCCCGGGGCAACTTCGCCCGGATGGCCGACCGGGTCGCCCGTCGCGATGCCCAGGCGCCGATCGGCACGCTGCTCGAGGGCTGGCAGACCAACGTGAACCACCCGTGGAAGCCCCCGGGCGGCGGTCTGCAGGGTGCGCTCACCCACGACGTCGTCCACGGCATGGACATCACCGTTCCGCTGGGCATCGAGCACCCGGTCGGCGACGCGGCACTGCGCGTCGTCCTCGACCACGCGACGACACCGCTGAGCCTGAAGCACTTCGACCTCGACCTCACCGGGATCCGGCTGGAGGCCGACGACCTGGACTGGGCCTTCGGGGACGGCGAACCGGTCCGCGGCGGGGCGCGCGCCCTGCTCCTGGTGCTGATGGACCGCCGGCTGCCGGCCGGGCTACTCTCCGGCACACCGGCTGCCCGGTTCACGACCGGCTGACCCCCCGCGACGCCCAACGGATGGAGGAGCACGAGCGCCAGGAGAACGGTTGGGCATGAAGGGGCAGCTGGTCGGCGGACGCCGACCAGCTGCCCCTGGTGGTTTCGTTCCTGCACGCCGGTGGGATCGTGGTCGAACCTCCGGGGTCGGGCGGCGGGTAGGACGGCGTCCTGCCAGGCGGTCGTCCCGACGAGCAACCGTGCCGAACGAAAGGGTGAGCTGTGATCGACGTTGATGCTGCGCTCGACCAAGCGGGACTCAAGAACCGTCATGTCCGGGACTACGTCCGGCAGTGGGCCGAGCTGACCGGTGCCGCGCGCGTCGAGGTGATCAACGCCTCCGACGACGCCCGGCTGATCCGGGAGGCGCTCGACGCCGGCGAGCTCCAGCCGGCCGGGGAGGGCCGCTACTACTCGCGCAGCCACCCCAAGGACACGGCCCGCTCCGAGGAGCGCACGATCGTCGCCACCAACGACCCGGCCGACCAGGGCGTCTACAACAACTGGCGCCCGGCCTCGGAGATGCGGCCGCTGCTCGAGGAGCGGATGCGCGGGGCGTCGGCGGGCAAGACGATGTACGTCGTCCCCTACCTGATGGCGCCGCCCGGCTCCCCCCTGGAGGCGTACGCCGCCGGGGTCGAGCTCACCGACACCCGCACGGTCGTCCTGCACATGATCCGGATGGCCCGGGTCGGTATCCAGCACGTCGACGAGCTCGACGACCCGGACAGCTTCGTCCGCGCCGTGCACGTCACCGGTGACCTGGAGAGCCTCGGCCACGGGACGGCGGACGACCAGCGCTACTTCGTCACCCTCGCCGACGAGCGCACGATCCTGCACTACGGCTCCTCCTACGGCGGCAACGCGCTGCTGGGCAAGATCGCCCACGGCCTCCGCCAGGCCACCTACGACGGGTGGGCGTCCGGGAAGTTCCTGGCCGAGCAGTTCCTGCTCCTGGGGATCACCGACAAGCAGACCGGCCGCAAGTACCACGTCTGCGGCGGCATGCCGAGCGCGTCGGGCAAGACCAACCTGGCGATGACGCTGGCACCCGACGCCCTCGGGGACCGGTACCGGGTGGACTTCTACGGCGACGACATCGCCTGGCTGCGGGTCGACCCGGCCGACGGGCGCATCTACGCCATCAACCCCGAGTTCGGCGTGTTCGGGGTCGCCAAGGACACCAACGAGAAGACCAACCCGACGGCGGTCGCGGCGATCGCCCCCGGGACCGGCACGATCTTCACCAACGTGGCCTACCACGAGGGCACCGGCGAGGTCTGGTGGGAAGGCAAGACACCCGAGCCCCCGGCGGACGCCACGGGCTGGCGCGACTGGAAGGGCGAGCTGGTCTCCGAGCGGCCCGAGGACGAGAAGGGCGCGCCCTGGGCGCACCCGAACAGCCGGTTCACCACCACCCTCGTCAACGTGCCGAACATCGCGCCGGACTTCGACATCCCGCAGGGCGTGCCGATCGACGCGATCATCTTCGGCGGCCGCACCCGCGACCGGGAGCCGCTGGTCCGGGCGATCACCGACCTCGCCGAAGGCGTGTACGACGGCCTGACGCTGGGCGCCGAGGCGACGTTCGCCGCCGAGGGCACGGAGGGCGTGCTGCGCTACGACCCCATGTCGATGCGCCCGTTCATGGCCTACCCGGAGGGCGCCTACGCCGCGCACTGGCTGAAGGTCATCGGCTCGGCCACCGATCAGCCGATCTTCGCCCACGTCAACTGGTTCCAGCGCGACCCGGAGGACGGCCACTTCCTGTGGCCGGGGTACCGGGACAACCTGCGCCCGCTGCTGTGGCTGATGCAGCTGCGCAACGGCGAGGTGACCGGCCGCCGGACGCCGGTGGGCATCGTTCCCACGAAGGAGGAGCTCGACCTCACCGGGATGGATCTCCGCCCCGGTGACCTCGACAAGCTCCTCACCATCGACACCGCGCGCTGGCGGCAGGAGATGGCGCACCGGGAGGAGCACCTGGCCGCGTTCACGGACCTGCCCGAGGAGATCTGGTCGGCGCACCGCCGGGTGGCGGCCGCGCTGGACGCCGAGGCCTGATCAGTGACGGCGCCGCCGGCTCGTCGGAGACGTCGAGCCGGCGGCGCCGGTCACCTGACCCAGGACGGCGCCGACGATCTGGTGTCCGGCGACGCGCCGGCGCCGCTGATCGGGTTCGACGGCGGCCGAGCCGCCGCCGGGGTGGAGGAACGCGCGTAACGTCCAGTCCCGGAGAAGTGCTGCAGAGCCGAGGTGCCCCATGATCGTCATAGTCGGCCTCATCCTCTTGCTCGCGGCAGTGGTGGTCGGGGTCGCCGGAGTCCTGGCCAACGCCGGCAGCGGCCACGAGCTCACCGACGGGTTCGCCGTGCTGGGCTATCACGTCACCGGCTCCACCGGCACCCTCTTCCTGTACGGCATCGTGGTGGGTGCCATCGGGCTGCTCGGCCTCGGCGTCCTGCTGGCCGGGGCTCGTCGCACCTCCCGCCGCGGTCGCGCGGCACGCCGTGGACTCAAGCAGTCGCGGCTGGAGACCGACGCCGCGATCGCTCGACGTGACGACCTCGTTCGCGAGCGGGGCAGCGCCCGCGTCGAGACACCCGGTGGCCCGGCGGGCGCGGCGTAGCCGCCGCCCCTCCCACCTCCGTCGACGCGCCGCTGGACCGGCTCGGAGCCGCCGGACTGCGGCGGGGCAGAGCTGCGACCAGCGGCGACGCGGGTCCGGCCGGACGCCCACCGCGTCCGTGCCTCGGTGTTGTCGTCGAGCGCCGACGACTTGCTGAGCCGCGACCCGGTCGCGCTGCTGCTGGGCATGCTGCCGGACCAGCACGTCGGTGCACGGAGCAGTGGTGCCCGCTGCTGACCAGGCTCGGGTAGGTGGGTCGGTCGCCAGGTGGAGCATCCGTCCCCGGGTGGAGGCGTGGGCTGTCCGAAGTTCAGCCCAGGGGCCGAGGCGGTCCTGTCGGGTCCGGCGGCAGAGTTGCGCGCAGCAGAACCGGCCGCAAGGGACACCCGAAGGAGCCCGTCATGACCACCACCGAGTACCTGCTCAACATCGGCATCCTGGCCCTGGTCCTCGCGACCAACCTGGGCACCCGGACGCTGACCTGGCGGCGCCTGATGGTGCCGGTGCTGCTCGTGGCGCTGGCCGGGTCCAGCTTCCTGCGGCAGATGCCGACCATCGGTCACGACCTGGAGCTGGAGCTGGCCGGCGGGAGCTCCGGGGTGCTGCTGGGTGTGCTTGCCGCGCTGCTGGTGCGCGTCCGTCGCGTCGGGGACCGCGTGGTCACGATGGCCGGCGCCGGCTTCGCGGCGCTGTGGGTCGTCGTGATCGGCGGCCGCATGCTGTTCGCTTACGGCGCGCAGCACTGGTACGGCGCGGCGATCGGCGAGTTCTCCCGGGCCCACCAGATCACCGGGTCCGGGGCGTGGGCGGCGGTGTTCGTCCTGATGGCGCTGGCGATGGTGGCCAGCCGGGTGCTCGTCACCGGTGCGCAGGCGGCCCGTCTCGGCAACCCCCTTCCGGTGGCCGCGCACTGATCGACATCCGCACCCGTGCACGGCCGGGGTCCGCATCTCGGCCGTGCACCGGTGCGGAACGGACCGCCGCCGGCCGCGCCGCGGAGCATGCTGGATCCGCAGTCCGGCAGCCCGGCCGCTGCCCGGTCGTTGCTCCCAGATCGCCGCCGGTAGCAGTGTCGAGGAAGGCGCCGACGATGGTTCTCCTGGTCACACACAGGTTGCGTACGTACGTCGCCCCGGGTCGCCGGGTGAGCGACCTGCGCCACGGACTGCGGATCGCCGGCTGGAGTACCGCGGCGGTGGTGGCGGTCAGCACCGCGCTGAGCGGGCTGCCCCGCGACCGGTCGGGGCAGTTGACGATCCTCCTGCTGACCGCTGCGGCGCTGGCGGCCTGGCTGGTGTCGCTGGCGTCGCGTGTGCAGGCGCCGCCACTCCTGGTGGGCTGTCTGGTCGGCATGGGGTTGGCCGGGGCGTGGCTGTCGCTGCTGCATCCGACCGGGCCCGGGTTCCTCGTCTCGTTCATGGCGATGGCCGGGATCGGGCTCCAGCTGCCCCGGCCGATCGCGGTCCCGGCCGGAGCGGTGGTGCTGGTCGCGGCCGGGTTCGTCCAGGCGCACACCTCGACGCAGCCGGTGACCGCGGCGTTGAGCGTGGCCACCGGTGCCGCGTTCCTGTTCCTCGCCGCCGCCTTCGCCGCGGTGAGCCGGGACAATGAAGCCCAGGCTCAGGAATTGTTGGCGCACCAGGAACAGGTCCGGGTCGCCAGGGAGCAGGCGGCGGTGCTGACCGAGCGCAGTCGCCTCGCGCGCGAGCTGCACGACGTGCTCGCGCACACCCTGGCGGGGCTGGCCGTGCATCTGGAGGCGGCCCGCCTTCTCGCCCTGAGCATCGACGGCGACCCTCGGCTGACCGAACAGGTCACCGCCGCGCAGCGGCTGGCCCGCGACGGGCTCAGTGACGCCAAGCGGGCGGTGTCGACGCTGCGCAGCGAGGAGTTGCCCGGTCCCGATGACCTACCGTGGCTGATCGAGGACGCCCGACGGCGCGGCATGCCGGTCGGCTACACGGTTGCCGGCCGGCCGAGGCCGCTGTCGGGCGAGACCGGGCTCGCGGTCTACCGCACCGTGCAGGAGGCGATCACCAACGCTGCCAAGCACGCCGGCGCGGGTGCCACCGTGACGGTGCGGCTGGCCTGGACCGACACCGAGGTCACCGTCGAGGTGAGCGACCACGGCGGAGACCGGACCACCACCTCCGTCGCCCTGCCCTCCGGGCACTACGGGCTGACCGGGCTGGCCGAACGTGCCGCGCTGTCCGGTGGCCTGCTCACCACTGGCCCGACGCCCGATGGATGGCGCGTCCGCCTCACCCTGCCGTCGGTGAGCGCGAGCGGACCGGCCCCGGCGACGATGCGATGACCCACGTGGTGCGCGTGCTCGTCGCCGACGACCAGAAGGTCGTCCGCGACGGACTGGCGCTGATGCTCGGCCTCCTCGAGGGCATCGAAGTTGTCGGCACCGCGATCGACGGCGCCGACGCCGTCCGCCAGGCCGCCAGCGCCCATCCCGACGTGGTCCTCATGGACCTGGTGATGCCGACGATGGACGGCGTCGAAGCGACCCGACGGCTCGCCCGCATCCCCGACGGGCCGCGGGTGGTGGTGCTCACCACCTACGCCGACGACGACTGGGTGTTCCGGGCGCTCCGTGCCGGCGCCCGGGGCTACCTGACCAAAGACGCCTCCGCGGAAGACATCCACCGGGCGGTCATCACCGTCGCCGCGGGCCAGGCCCAGCTCGATCCCGCCGTCCAGCGGCGCCTGCTGGAGGCGCTGGCCGCCGGCGCATCCGTCGCCGTCACCGGTGTCCGTGGCGGGTTCTCACCCGATGTCGGGCTGACCCACCGGGAGGTCGACGTGCTGCGGCACATCGCCGACGGCGCCAGCAATACCGAGATCGCCGACCGGCTGTGCGTTTCCGAGGCCACGGTGAAGACGCACGTCAGCCATCTGCTGGCCAAGACCGGTTGCCGGGACCGGGCAGCCCTCGTCGCCTACGCATTCCGATCGGGGCAGACCCCGCACGTGTGATCGACCCTTCGTGCGGCCGCGGACCGGCCCCCTCTCCCGGTGTCTCCGTGAGTATCGGCGCATCGCCCGAGGCCGGGCCGGCGGGTGATTGCGGGGGAGCGTTCTACGGCACCATCTGCGGTGTGCCCGACCTCCGCATCGCCCAGGACGACGCCGCCGACGAGTTGCTGAGCCGCGACCCGCTCGCGCTGCTGCTCGGCATGCTGCTGGACCAGCAGTTCCCGATGGAGCGCGCCTTCGGTTCGCCCCGCCTCCTGGCGGACCGGCTCGGCGTGGACACGCTGTCCGCGGCGCAGCTCGCCGGAATGGACGCCGAGGAGCTGGTCCGGGTGTTCCGCGGGCCGCCGGCGCTGCACCGCTACCCGGGGTCGATGGCCGGCCGCACCCAGGAGCTGTGCCGGCTGCTCGTGCAGCGGTACGACGGTCGCGCCGAGGGGCTGTGGGCCGACGCCGACGACGGCGCCGCCCTGCTGGAGCGGATCGGCGAGCTGCCCGGTTTCGGCGCCCAGAAGTCGAAGATCTTCCTCGCCCTCCTCGGGAAGCAGTACGGGGTGACGCCGCCGGGCTGGCGGGAGGCGGCCGGCGACTACGGCCGGAGCGGGTCCCGGCGCTCGGTCGCCGACATCACCGGGCCGGAGTCGCTCGCCGAGGTGCGCCGATTCAAGCAGGAGCAGAAGGCGGTCGCGAAGCAGCAGGCCGTCGCCGCGGAATGACCCGCGGAGAAGCGGGGGACCGCCAGGCAGCCATGCTGCGCGCGGCCCAGTCGAGCCGCGTCGTGGCCGCCGTGGCCAGTCGCCGGATCGCCGGGGCCACCGGGCCGCTCCCCACGTGCACCGCGACCGCGTGCACTCCGCGCACCCCGTGCGGGTAGGGGGTGCCGGCGGTCTCCTCCTGCCACTGCCCGGCCGCGGTGCGGCAGCGCACGCGCAGCTCGTGCCGGCCTTCGGTGGCCTGCCAGGTGACCGACCACGGCCGCCAGGCGTCCGGACCCAGGTCGATGCCCAGCACGGTGTCGCGCCACGGCCCGCCGTCGATCTGCAGCTGCACGGCATCCACGCCGACGGTCGGCGCCCAGGCGTAGCCGCGGACGGTCACCGTTCCCGGCTCGCTCCGCTGGTGCGCGGCCGGCACGTCGATCCGGGCGCCGGGGTGCACCGGATAGCTGCCGTCCGGCCAGCCGCGTTCCCCCCAGTAGGACGGCGGCGGGACGGCGGTCACGGTCAGCCGCCGGAGCCACTTGATGTTGCCGTCCTGGCCGGGCCGACCCGGGACGAGCAGCCGGGCTGGACTCCCGTGCTCGCGGGGGAGCGGCTGCCCGGCCATGCCCAGGGCCAGAAATCCCCGCCGGGCCTCCTGCAGCGGCAGGACGTTGCGGTAGCCGTCCACCGCCTCGGCCACCAGCCATCCCTCCTTCCCGGAAACGCCGACCCGATCGAGCAGGTCGCCGACGCCGATGCCGGTCCAGCGCGCGCAGCCCATCCGTTTTCCGCCGACCGGGTTGTGCACGCAGATCATCAGCAGGTCCCGCTCCTCCAGCGGCAGCGCGAGCAACTGCGGCACGGTCAGCTCCACCGCCGCGGGCACGTCGCCGTCGACGGTCAACCGCCAGGTGCCGGGGTCGATCCGCGGCTCGGGCACGGTGATGTCGATGACGGCGAGCTGACCCGGCGCCGCGAGCAGCGGAGCCGCTCCCGGCCGCGCGGTGGCGGCCTCGGCCGGCACGGGCGGCAGCGGCCGCGCCGGGGCCGGCAGCC
>JAICZD010000253.1 GCA_025933855.1 Modestobacter sp.
CGTCGACCCCGACACCGACACGCTCGGAGCCGGCCGGGTCGAGGACTTCTCGTGGAAGGGCTGGCTGGACTTCACGACGTGCACCGAGTGCGGTCGTTGCCAGTCGCAGTGCCCCGCGTGGAACACCGGCAAGCCGCTGTCGCCGAAGCTGCTGATCATGGACCTGCGGGACCACCTGTACGCCAAGGCCCCGTACCTGACCGGCGCGCAGAAGGCGTCGGAGGAGGCGCCGAACTTCGCCGACTACTCGATGCTCGAACCCAGCGACGAGCAGGTCTGGGCCTCGGGCTACGCCCGCATCGAGGGCACCAACGACGCCCAGGCGCACCGCCCGCTGGTCGGCACGCTGGAGGAGGGCGGGGTCATCGACCCCGACGTGCTGTGGAGCTGCACGAACTGCGGCGCCTGCGTCGAGCAGTGCCCGGTCGACATCGAGCACGTCGACCACATCATGGACATGCGCCGCTACCAGACGCTGATCGAGTCCAGCTTCCCTTCCGAGGCCGGCGTGATGATGCGCAACCTGGAGAACCGCGGGAACCCCTGGGGGGTCGGCGGCAACGTCCGCGAGGACTGGATGAAGGACCTCGACTTCGAGGTGCGGCAGGTCGACGGGGCGATCGGGGACGACGTCGAGTACCTGTTCTGGGTCGGCTGCGCCGGTGCCATCGACGACCGCGCCAAGAAGGTCACCAAGGCCGTCGCCGAGCTGCTGCACATCGCCGGCGTGGAGTTCGCCGTCCTGGGCAACGGGGAGACCTGCTCCGGTGACCCGGCCCGCCGGATGGGCAACGAGTTCCTGTTCCAGCAGCTGGCGCAGGAGAACGTGGAGACCCTCAACACCGTCTTCGAGGGTCGCCCGCCCGGACGCCGCACGATCGTGGCCACCTGCCCGCACTGCTTCAACTCGCTGGGCCGTGAGTACCCGCAGCTCGGCGGCGACTACGACGTCGTCCACCACACCCAGCTGCTCGGCCGGCTGGTCGAGGAGGGCCGGCTCACCCCGGTCACCGCGGTGGACCGCAAGGTCACCTACCACGACCCGTGCTTCCTGGGCCGGCACAACAAGGTCTACACCCCGCCGCGGGAGATCCTCGACTCGGTGAAGGGCCTGTCCACCCAGGAGATGCACCGCTGCAAGGACCGCGGGTTCTGCTGCGGCGCCGGCGGCGCGCGGATGTGGATGGAGGAGAAGATCGGCAAGCGGATCAACATCGAGCGCACCGAGGAGGCGCTCGAACTCGATCCCGACGTGATCTCCACCGCCTGCCCGTTCTGCATCACCATGCTGTCGGACGCGCTGACCAGCAAGAAGCAGAACGGCGAGGCCAAGGAGCACGTCGAGGTGCTCGACGTCAGCCAGATCCTGCTCCGCTCCCTCGCCCCGGCGGGCGCGCCGGGCACCGCGTCGGGTCCGGACGTCGGGACCGAGCCCGACGACCCGGCGGGCACCGGCTCCGCGGCCACCCAGCACTCCTGAGGAACCAGGCCCCGGCGGGGAGCGCCTGAGGGACACTGGACCGCGTGAGCTTCATCTTCGGCGGCGTGCGGGGCCGCGAGGACCCGGAGCTGAGAGCCGCCAACCGGCGCACCGAGATCCACTACGCCCGCGACATCAACGACGAGCGGGTACTGGCCGACGACCGCCCACCGATCCGCCGCGGCCGGCACTGGACCTGGCTGGGCGTCGCCGCCGTCGGCCTGGTGATCGCCGCGTTCGCCGGCGGCCACGGCGCCGAGGACGTCCCGCTGGCCGCCGACTGCGGCACCCCCGGGATCGGGGTGGCCAGCAGTGCGGTCACCGCCGGGCATGCGCTGCGCTACCGGCTGACCGGGCCGGACGACGTCCGCTACGTCGTCACCCTGGACGGCGTGCCGGTGCGCGGTGACGCGGGCAGCACCGTCTCCTACACGGAGTCCCCGGCCGGTCCGCAGCTGGAGCTCCAGCAGTGCCTGAGCCCCAGCCTGCTGCTGGCCGCCCCCGCCGGCGACGGACCGCACGCGCTGGCCATGCTCGCCGTCGCCGACGACGGCACCACCCGCCCGGTCGCCGAGGTGACCGTCACCGTCAGCGGCACCCGCTGACGGACCCGTCCAGGGTCGGTGAGCGGGCGGCGCCTCCCGTGGAGGACGATGCGGTGTCGTGACCCGCACCGCCCCCGCCCCGTCGTCCGCGCCGACCCGGCGGGGACTGCTCCTGGTCGGCACGGCCATCGTGCTCACCGGGGTGAACCTGCGGACGGCGGTCAACTCCGTCGGCCCGGTGCTCCAGGAGATCGAGCACGGCCTCGGGGTCTCCTCCGCCGCCGCCGGGGTGATCACCACCCTGCCGGTGCTCTGCTTCGCTGCGCTGGGGTTCGCCGGGCCGCCGCTGGCCGCCCGGTTCCGGGACGGCCACGTGCTGGCCGCCGCCCTGCTCGCCATGGCGCTCGGCCTGGTCGGGCGCGCCGCCGCCGGGTCCTTCTGGCTCTTCGTCCTCGGCACGGTGGCGGCCATGGCCGGCGGAGCGCTGGGCAACGTGCTGCTGCCGGGGCTGGTCAAGCGCTACTTCCCGGGCCGCACCGGCCTGCTCGTCAGCGCCTACGGCACGGCCATGGCGATCGGCGGAACGCTGGCCTCCGGCGCGACGGCGGCCATCGCCGCCCGCATCGGCGACGGCGGGTGGCGGTGGGCGCTGGGCGTCTGGGCGGGCCTCGCGGTCGTCGCCGTCCTGCCGTGGCTGGCCATCCCGGCCCGTCCCGGCGCCTCGGCCGCCCGGCACACCGCCGTCAAGATGCGCACGCTGGTGCACAGCCGGCTGGCCTGGTCGATGACGGTGATGTTCGGCCTGCAGGCCATGCAGGCGTACGTGATCATCGGCTGGACGGCGCAGTACCTGCGCGACCAGGGGATGTCGGCGGCCACCGCGGGCCTGCTCGTCGGCCTGAACGCGATCATCGCCATCCCGGTGAATGCGCTCGTTCCGCCGCTGACCGTTCGGCCGAACCTGCAGCGGCCGCTGCTGGTCGGGTTCACCTGCTGCTACCTGGTCGGCTGGACCGGGCTGCTCGCCGTCCCGCTGACCGCCACCTGGCTGTGGGTGACCCTGCTCGGTCTGGGCCTGGGCACCTTCGCCATGGTGCTGACGCTGATGGGGCTGCGCGCCCGCACGCCGGAGTCCACGGCGGCACTGTCGACGGTCACCCAGGGTGGCGGCTACCTGCTCGCCGCGGTCGGGCCGCTGCTGGTCGGCGTCCTGCGCGGGGCAACCGGGGGCTACACCGGGATGTTCGTGCTGGTCTACATCGGTGTCGCGCTGCTGTTGATCACCGGGTGGGTGGTCTGCCGCGAGCGGTACGTGGACGACGAGCTGCCCGGCGGGACGACCGCGGCTGCCGCGGCGGGCATCGAGCGCGAGGCGGACGTCGAGGTGGCCGGCACCGAGTGCCCGGTCACGGTGCCGCACGGCCGGCCCGTCCCGCACTCCTGAGGACGGACCTCCCGACCGAGCCCGTCGCAGGCTCGGCGCGCCGCGCCGCTCAGCCGGGCAACTGCAGGGCCCGGCGGAGCTGCGCCGACCGGTCCCGGACGACCGCCGGGGACTGGGTGAGCAGAGCGACCGCGACGACGTACTCGCCGTCCCCGGCCCAGCCGTGCCCGTCGGCGACGAGTCGCTCGATGTGCCGGCGCACCTTCGGCTCGTTGCTGTAGCGGCCGAACTCCAGGCCCATCGCCAGGAAGTTGGCCACCCGGTAGCCCAGATCCGCGGCGGTGGACAGCGTCTCGGCCGGGTCGGAGTAGCTCGGCAGTGCGACCAGCAGGTGCGCGAACCCGGCCTTCACCAGCCGCAGCGCCAGCTCGTTGCCGTGCTCGCCGCCCCACAGCTCGGGCATCAGGATGTCGCCGTCCGGAGCGGGGATGTAGGGCGGGTTGGCGATCACGGTGGAGACCTGCCGGCCGCCCGGGGAATCGGCCCACGCGAAGAAGTCGCCGAGCTCGACCGTGTACCGGTCGGCCACCCCCAGGTGGGCGATGGTGGCGCGGGCCCGGGCGACGGAGGTCGCGCTGATGTCCGTGCCGTGCACCCGCAGGCCGGGAAGGCTGCGCATCACCTGGCCGATCGCCCGGGCGTCGCCGCTGCCGAGCTCCGCGACGCCCTGCGACCGCCACGGCACCACGCCCGCGTACTGGCTCAGCAGCAGCTGGACGGAGAAGGCGTAGTGCGCGGACTCCTCCGCGCAGTCGAAGGAGCCGATCGGATCGAGCTCCGGTGACGATGGCGGCGGCGC
>JAICZD010000168.1 GCA_025933855.1 Modestobacter sp.
GCGGTCGCCTCCGGCGAGGCGGTCGTGGAACTGCTCCGCAAGGGCATCACCGCCCGGCAGATCATGACCAGGGAGGCCTTCGAGAACGCCATCACCGTCGCCATGGCGCTCGGCGGCTCCACCAACGCGGTCCTGCACCTGCTGGCCATCGCCGCCGAGGCCGACGTCGAGCTCGGCCTGGACGACTTCAACCGGATCGGGGACCGCACCCCGCACCTGGCCGACGTGAAGCCCTTCGGCCGCTACGTGATGACCGACGTCGACCGGATCGGCGGCGTGCCGGTGGTCATGCGGGCCCTGCTGGACGCCGGCCTGCTGCACGGCGACGTGCTCACCGTGACCGGCAGGACGCTGGCCGAGAACCTCGCCGAGCTCTCCCCGCCGGACCCCGACGGCGCGATCATCCACGCGATGGCCGACCCCATCCACAAGACCGGCGGCCTGACCATCCTCCGCGGTTCCCTCGCGCCGGACGGCGCCGTGGTGAAGTCCGCCGGCTTCGACGCGGAGGTGTTCGAGGGCACGGCACGGGTGTTCGACGGCGAGCAGGGCGCCATGGACGCGGTCACCGAGGGGACGCTGCGGGCCAACGACGTCGTCGTCATCCGCTACGAGGGGCCCAAGGGCGGGCCGGGGATGCGGGAGATGCTCGCCGTCACCGGTGCCATCAAGGGAGCCGGCCTGGGCAAGGATGTCCTGCTGCTCACCGACGGCCGCTTCTCCGGCGGCACGACCGGGTTGTGCGTCGGGCACATCGCCCCGGAGGCCACCGACGGCGGTCCCATCGCCTTCGTCCGCGACGGGGATCCCATCCGGCTGGACCTGGCCGGCCGGACCCTGGACCTGCTCGTGGACGACGAGGAGCTGGCCCGGCGGGCCGAGGGCTGGGCGCCGCCGGCGCCGCGCTACACCCGCGGCGTGCTGGGCAAGTACGCCAAGCTGGTCGGCTCGGCCGCCCAGGGGGCCATCTGCGGCTGACCGGGGAGGCCCACCCCGCCCGAACGGGTGAGCCGGGGGACCGCGGGCTGTCCTAGCCGCGCTGGGCAGCCGACTACCGGTGTGTGGACCAGAACCGCCGACGCGCGCCCGGAAGGTGGCTGCTGGCCGTTCCGGTGCTCACCGGTGCGGCCGGCGGCCCGGTACCGCTGGCTGCCCAGCTCGCCCTGGTGCTGGCCGCCCTGGTCACCGCCGCGCTGCTGTGGCGGGGCGGCCGGCGGACCGGCTGCGGGCTGCGCGGCTGGACGCTGCTGTCCTTCGCCGTCCTGCTGGGCGTGCTCGGCGCGTCCGTCGTCCGCGTGCTGCACCTGGCCGTCGACGCGGGGCCGCCGGCGCCCGCCCGGCTGCTGGCGCCGCTGCCGGCGGTGCTGCTCGCCATCGCCGGAGTGGTCAGCCTGCTCACCTGGCAGCAGTTGCGCCGGGGCGGTGCCCGGCTGCTGACCGAGACGGCGCTGTTCTTCAGCGCCGCGATGGTGCTGAGCCAGGTGCTGGTCGTCGGTCCCGCGCTGACCGGTGCGGCCATCGGCGCCACCTCCGGCACCCGGCTGGCCGTCGAGCTGTCCTGCCTGGCCACCGCGGCGCTGCTGTCCAGCGTGCTGCTGGTGGTCTCGGCCTCCGCCGGCCCCCGCCGCGCCACCGGCGCGCTGCTGCTCCTGGCCGCCGGCACGCAGGCCACCGCCCACGGGCTCGCGCTCGTCGGCGGCAACCAGCACATCCCGGCCTTCTCCGCCGCCGTGCCCGCGACCCAGCTGCTGACCCTCGTGCTGGTCTGCCTCGCCGTGCTCCGCGACCCCGGCCCGCAGGCGCTCACGCCACCGACCCGCAGCGCCGACCGCCTCAGCCGGGCCGGGCAGCTGCTGCCGCACCTGGTCATGGTGGTTGCGGCCCTGCTGTTCGTCGGCTCCGCCGTCCTCGGCGCCCCGACCACGCCGACCGCGGGGGTGGCGGTGCTGGCCGGGCTGGCGCTCACCGCCGTGCACCGGGCCGTCACCGCCCGGGACGAGGCGCGGGTCGCCGCCCGGCTGCACGACAGCGAGGCCTACTTCCGGTCGCTGGTGCGCTCCAGCAGTGACGCGGTGCTGATCCTGGACAGCGCCCTCCAGGTGACCTGGGCCGCCCCGACCCTGTCCGACGCGGCCGCGGCGGCCGGGCACCGGCTGGTGGGCACCGCGCTGCCCGCGGCGGTGCACCCGGACGACGCCGACGCGGTCACCTCCTGGCTGGCCGGCCACCCGACCGGTGGGCTGACCGGGCTGCGCACCTTCCGGCTGCCCTCCGGCGGGGGCGGCTGGCGGGTGCTCGAGGCCGGCGTCAGCGACCTGCGCGCCGACGCCGACGTGGGCGCCCTGGTGCTGCACTGCCGCGACGTCACCGCCCGGCTGGACCGGGAGGACGAGCTGCACTCCATCGCCTTCACCGACCCGCTCACCGGGTTGCCGAACCGGGCGGCCCAGCTGGCGGCCCTCGGCACCCGGCTGGCCGCCTTCCGGGACCGGTCGGGAACGCCCGGAGCCGGTACCGGGCCCGGCACGGCGGCGCTCCTCCTGTTCGACCTCCAGGGCCTGCACGACGCCCGGGAGCAGGCCGGCGGTGACGTCGTCGATGTCGCGCTCGTCGAGGTCGCCCGCCGGCTGCGCGCCACGCTGCGCGGCGAGGACCACCTGGCCCGCTTCGGCGCGGAGTCCTTCAGCGTGCTCGCCGCCGGCACCACCGCCGAGGCCGACCGGGTGGCCGCGCGCTGCCTGTCGGTGATCGAGCAGCCGCTGTCCACCGACATGGGCCTGGTCGACCTGACCGCTGCCGTCGGGCTCGTTCCCCTCGTCGCCGGGCTCACCGAGCGCGCCGCCCTGGAGCGCGCCGAGCTGGCCGTCGGCGATGCCCGGGCGGCGGGCCCCGGTACCGTGCGCCGCTACCGCGACGCGCTGGGCGCGGCACGGGACCGCCGGGACCGGCTGCGCCGGGACCTGGTGGGCGCCCGCGAACGCGGTGAGCTGGCGCTGGCCTGGCAGCCGATCGTCCACCTCGCCGACCACCGGATCACCGCCGTGGAGGTGCTGCTCCGCTGGCGTCACCCGCTGTACGGGGACATCGAGCCGGAGGAGTTCCTGCCCCTCGCCGAGCGCGCCGGCCTCGTCGTCGACGTGCAGCGCTGGGTGCTGGCCGAGGCGACCGCGGCGATCGCCGGCCTCCTCGAGCAGGCCACGGACCTGCGGCTGTCGGTCAACGTCTCCCCGCACCATTTCGCCGCCGGCACGCTGGTCGCCGACGTCGGCACGGCGCTGCGCACCAGTGGCCTGGCCCCGGAGCGGCTGATCGTGGAGATCACCGAGTCCGCACTGCGGACGGCGGGCGGCCACGTCACCGACGACATCGCCGCGCTGCGCCTGATGGGCGTGCGCCTGGCCCTGGACGACTTCGGCGGCCGGTGCTCCTCGCTGCCGGCGCTGGCCCAGCTGCGGGTGGACGTCATCAAGATCGATCCGACGCTGCTCGCCCGGATCGACCGCGACGCCTACCCCCGGGCGCTGTGCCAGGCCGTCGTCGGGATCGGCGCCAGCCTCGGCGTGGAGATCGTCGCCGAGGGTGTGGAGACCACCAGCCAGCTCACCGCACTGGAGGCGATCGGCTGCGGCTCGGCGCAGGGGTTCCTGCTGTCCCGGCCGCTCGCCCTGGGTGGTCTGGTGACGCTGCTGGAGCAGGGAGCGGGATCGCTGTGGCCGGGCATCCCGAGCCGCGCGTGACCGTCGCCGCCCTTCCGGCCGTCTCCGGGCCGGCCGCGGGCCTCTCCGCCGCCGTCCCCGCACGCCGGCCACCGACCGGGGTGGTCGTCGTGCTGGCCGCGGTCGCAATCGCCGTCGGGCTGCTCGAGCTCGCCGCGCCGCCGGCGTCGGCCACCGCCGGTCCGCTGGCCCTCGCCGTCGCGACCTGGGCGGTCGCTGCGCACGTCGTGCAGCGCCGGCACCAGCACCGGGCGGCCGGCCACTGGCGGGCGTTCACCGTCATCGCCGTCCTGCTGGGGGCCGGTCAGGCGCTCCGCGGCATTGCCGGCGCCGGGGTCAACCCGGCGTCGGCGGGCCTGGCCGACCTGCTGCTGGCGGCCACCGGCCCGGTCACCGTGCTGGTCTTCCTGGGGCTGGTCCGGTCCGCCGGCGGCCGCGTCCGCGGGCCGGTGCTCCTCGACGCCGGCGTCGCGCTGCTGGCCCTCGGGCTGCTGCTGGAGGTGGTGCTGCCGGCGACCGCCCCGGGCGCCGACCGGTTGCTCTCCCAGGGCTACCCGCTGATCAGCGTGGTGCTCTGCGCCGGGGGGCTGGTGACCTTCGCCGGGGTCGGCAGCGCGCGGCGGGCCGCTGCGGGCTGGCTGCTGCTGGCCCTCGGCTGCCTCGCCGCAGCGATGCTGAGCGGAGCGCTCGCTGCCGGCAGCCCCTCGGTCCTGCTCGACGTCCTCACCTGCTCCGGCTACCTCGGGATGCTGGCCGCCGCGACCCTCGCCCTGGCCGCCGACCCCGGGCCGCAGGAGGCGGGCGCCGACGGCGCCGCGGCCGTTCCGCTGGCCGGCATCGTGGTCAGCTACTGCCTGTCCTTCGGCGTGCTGCTGGTGCTGCTGGCGAGCCTGGCCGCCGGCCGGCCGGTGACCGCACCCGAGGCGGGCCTGCTGGCCGCGCTGCTCCTGCTGACCTTCCTGCGCACCCTGGTGTGGGCCCGCGACGGCGCCCGGCTGACCCAGCAGGTGCTGCGAACCGAGTCCTACTTCCGCACGCTGGTGCACAGCGCGGCGGACATCACCTTCGTGCTGGACGCCGCGCACCGGATCACCTGGGCCTCCGGCGCGGGCCGGACGCCGGCGGCCTGGCCGGCCCGCGACCTGGAGGGCAAGCGGCTGCAGGACTTCGTGCATCCCGACGACCGGGCGCAGCTCGAGGGGACGCTCGGCACGGTCGGGGACGACGGCGTCGGCCGGGTCTTCCGGCTGCGCACCCGGGACGGCGGCTGGCGCGCCTTCGAGGTGGTCCGGACCGTGCCGTCGGCCGCGCTGCAGGCGCCGGCCCGACCGCCCGCAGCGGGCACCTCCGGCCCGGCCGGCACCGGGCTGGTGCTGCACCTGCGCGACGTCGACGACCAGCGCGCCAGCCAGCAGGAGCTCGAGCGGCTGGCCTACACCGACTACCTCACCGGCCTGCCCAACCGGGCCCGGTTGATGGCGGCGCTCGCGACGGCCCGCGGCCGGGTGGCCGACGGGCACCCGGCCTGCCTGCTGCTGCTGGACCTGGACGGCTTCAAGGTCGTCAACGACGTCGCCGGCCACGAGGCCGGCGACCTGCTCCTGGTGGAGGTCGCCCGGCGGCTGCGGGCCACGGTGCGGGACCGGGACCTGGTCGGCCGGCTGGGCGGCGACGAGTTCGCCGTCCTGGTGACCGCCGGCGTGGAGGAGGCCACGGCACTGGCCGAGCGGATCCTCCTCGACCTGCGCGGCGTGCACCGGTCGGTGCCCCTGCCGGGGGCGGACCCGGGTCTGGTGTTCGACGTCTCGTGCAGCATCGGCACCGCGGCGCTGGACTCGGACGAGGACGTGCCGACCGCCTTCCGGCACGCCGACCTGGCGCTGCGGGCGGCCAAGGCCGCCGGCAAGGACTGCGTGCGCCGGCACGGGGACGCTGCCGACAGCGTGACCAGCCGGCGCACCCGGCTCGCCCGCGACCTGCCCGACGCGCTCAGCCGCGACCAGTTCCGGCTGGTCTACCAGCCCGTCGTCGGCCTGGCCGAGCGCCGGGTGCTGGGGCTGGAGGCGCTGCTGCGCTGGGACCACCCGGTGCTGGGCGAGGTGTCGCCGCAGGAGTTCATCCCGCTCGCCGAGGACGACGGGCTGATCGTGCCGATGCAGCGGTGGGTGCTCACCCAGGCAACCGCGGAGATCGCCGGGCTGCTGCGCGCCGGACGGGACCTCCAGCTGGGGGTGAACATCAGCGTGCGGCACCTGCAGGCCGGCTGCCTGGTGCCCGACGTCACCGCCGCCCTCGGCCGGGCCGGCCTGCCGCCCCGCCGGTTGATGCTCGAGGTCACCGAGTCGCTGTTCATCGGCGCCCACGACCGGGCCGAGGGCGACCTGACCACCCTGCACGAGATGGGCTGCGTCATCTCCCTGGACGACTTCGGCCGCGGCTACTCCACCTTCGCGCACCTCGCCCGCCTGCCGGTGGACGTGCTGAAGATGGACCTGGAGTTCCTCGCCGGCATCGAGGACGACGAGCGCAGTGCCGCCCTGGTGCACAGCGTGATCGACCTCGGCCGGCGCCTGTCGATCGACGTGGTCGCCGAGGGCGTGGAGACCGCGGGCCAGTTGGCCACGCTGCGCGACCTCGGCTGCCGCTACCTGCAGGGCTTCCTGCTCGGCCGCCCGGTGCCGGCGGTCGACCTGCCCGCGGCGATCGACGGCTTCGACGCGGCCCTGCTCGACGTCGGGCGCGACGGGCGGCCGGCGGCCGGCTGACCGGGCGTCCCATGAAGGGGTCGACCCGTGTCCACACAGTGGGACGGCGCGGTTGACGCGGGCGGCCTTCCCGGCGCACAGTGTCCCCGTGCTCCGCACCCCTCAGCTCGTAGCGATCCGCTAGCGCGCCGGTCCTCCCGACCGACGCGCCACCCCTCCGTGCCCTGGGCACGAGGGGTTTTTTGTTGGCCGGGCCGCCTCCGGCCAGCGACTGCGCCCGCCGCCGCACCCACCCCGTCCAGGGAGATCGTCGACCATGAGCACCACCACCAGCAGCGCCGGCCACCCCGCACCGGCCGCCGGGATCCCCGTGCCCGGTCCGACCGCGACCGCCGGCAGCGGCCCGACCGGGGCCGCCGCGCAGGCCACGGTCGGCGTCGAGACCACCGCCCGGTCGATGGCCGAGGCAGCCGCCGAGCCGGTGTCCGGCATCACCGGCGCGCAGAGCCTGGTGCGGTCGCTGGAGGCTGTCGGGGTCGAGGTGATCTTCGGTATCCCCGGCGGGGCGATCCTGCCGGCCTACGACCCGCTGTTCGACTCCGCGCTCCGGCACGTGCTGGTCCGCCACGAGCAGGGCGCCGGGCACGCCGCGACCGGGTACGCCCAGGCCACCGGCAAGGTGGGGGTCTGCATGGCGACCTCCGGGCCGGGTGCCACCAACCTGGTCACCCCGCTGGCCGACGCCTACATGGACTCGGTGCCGATGGTGGCGATCACCGGTCAGGTGCCCTCGGCGGCGATCGGCACCGACGCCTTCCAGGAAGCGGACATCCGCGGCATCACGATGCCGGTCACCAAGCACAACTTCCTGGTCAC
>JAICZD010000166.1 GCA_025933855.1 Modestobacter sp.
AGCCGCTCCACGACCATCGCCATGCCCTGGCCGCCACCGACGCACATCGTCTCCAGCCCGAACTGGCCGTCGCGGGTGCGCAACCCGTTGAGCAGCGTGCCGGTGATCCGGGCGCCGGTCATGCCGAAGGGATGCCCCACCGCGATCGCACCGCCGTGCACGTTCAGCTTGTCCAGGTCGATGCCCAGGTCCTTGTAGCTGGGGATGACCTGCGCGGCGAACGCCTCGTTGATCTCCACCAGGTCCATGTCGGAGACCGACATCCCGGCCCGGGCCAGCGCCTGCTTGCTGGCCTCGACCGGGCCGTAGCCCATGATCTCCGGCGACAGGCCGGTGACGCCGGTGGAGACGACCCGGGCGAGCGGGGTGATGCCCAGCTCGCGGGCCTTCGTGTCGCTCATGACCACCAGCGCGGCCGCGCCGTCGTTGAGCGGGCAGGCGTTGCCGGCGGTCACCCGGCCGTCGGGGCGGAACACCGGCTTCAGACCGGACAGCCCCTCGACGGTCGTGCCGGCGCGCGGCCCGTCGTCGGTGCTGACGACGCTGCCGTCCGGGGTGGTGACGGGGGTGATCTCCCGCGCCCAGAAGCCGTCGGCGATGGCCTGCTCGGCCAGGTTCTGGCTGCGGGCGGCGAACTCGTCCATCTCCTGCCGGGAGACGTCCTTGACCAGGGCCAGGTTCTCCGCGGTCTGCCCCATCGCGATGTAGGCGTTGGGCAGCTCGCCGTCCTCCCGCGGGTCGCGCCAGCCCTCGGCGCCGCTCTCGGCGGTCTTGGCAACCCGGGCCTCGGCGTCGGCGAACGCCGGGTTGTGCGTGTCGGGCCAGGCGTCGGAGTTGCCCTTGGCGAAGCGGGAGACCATCTCCACACCGGCGGAGATGAAGACGTCACCCTCGCCGGCCTTGATCGCATGCAGCGCCATGCGGGTGGTCTGCAGCGACGAGGAGCAGTAGCGGGTGACGGTGGTGCCCGGCAGGTGGTCCATCCCGAGCAGGACGGCGACGATGCGCCCCATGTTGAAGCCCTGCTCACCGCCGGGCAGGCCGCAGCCGAGCATGAGGTCGTCGATGTCGGTGGGCCGGAGCTGCGGCACCTGGTCCAGCGCCGCGCGGACGATGGTGGCGGTCAGGTCGTCGGGGCGCAGATCCTTCAGGCTGCCCTTGAACGCCCGGCCGATGGGGGATCGGGCGGTCGCGACGATGACGGCTTCGGGCATGGGTCCTCCACGATGAGGCGCCACCACGGGCGGTGGCGGACGTCGGATCCGCCGAGGTTACCTCCCAGTAGCACCCTCACCGAGGGTGGCGGGGTCGGGCACCTGATGGACCTGCTCGGGCGCCG
Organism: Modestobacter sp.; assembly: GCA_025933855.1. Taxonomy (GTDB): domain Bacteria; phylum Actinomycetota; class Actinomycetes; order Mycobacteriales; family Geodermatophilaceae; genus Modestobacter. Next base: position 1,340 of record JAICZD010000166.1, read on the forward strand.
GGATCTCCGGTGGACGGCGACGGCGCAACCGCGCCCACGGCCCGCGGGGCCCGGTCTCCTGGCCCCGCACCTCGGTCGCCTGGACCTCGGTGCCGGTGCGCCCGGCCGCCCGCGCCGCCGCCTGGGCGACCGGCCGGACGGTGTCCCGGCGCAGCCGCAGGCCGCGGTCGGCCGCTGCCGGCCACACCCCGAGAGAATCGGCGACCGAGGGCAGCAGCACGGCGGCGGCCGAGGCGTAGCCCGCCGCCGACGGGTGGAACTCGTCGTTGCTGAACAGCGAGTGGTCGGTGGCGAAGCTGGGGCCGAGCACGGATCCCAGGGACACCGTCCGGCCGCCCTCGGCGACCACCGCGATCGTCTGGGCGGCCGCCAGCTGCCGGCTCCACCGCCGGGCGAGCAGGCGGAGCGGCTGGCGGATCGGCCGGATCGTGCCGAGGTCCGGGCACGTGCCGACCACGACCTGGCAGCCGCTGGCGACCAGCCGGCGCACCGCCTCGGCCAGGTACCGGACCGATGTCGACGGTCTCGCCCGGCTGGTGACGTCGTTGGCCCCGATCATGATCACCGCCACGTCGGGCCGTTCGGCCAGCGCCGACTCGACCTGGGCGGGCAGCCGCTCGGAGGTGGCGCCGGACACCGCCACGCGGACGAGGCGCACCGGCCGCTCGGCCAGTTCGGCCAGCGCGGAGGCCACCAGGACACCCGGGGTCTGCTCGGCCTTGTCCACACCCAGCCCCACCGCGCTGGAGTCGCCCAGCACGGCGAGCACCAGGGGCTTGCCGCGCCCGCTGCCGTAGCGCCCGTTGCCGGTCGGCGGATCGGCGCGCGAGACCCGGGCCTCGACCCGGCGACGGGCCGACCGGGCCTCGCCGCGGAGGACGGCGACCAGCATGGCGCCGGCCAGGCCCAGCCCGCCACCGCCGTACATCGCCCCGGTGACCAGCCGCCGCGCCCTGCTCGCCCGTGTCACCCCGTCCGCCCCCCGTCCCGGCTCCGCTGCGCGGCCTGCGGCAGCGGCGACCACGTGCAGGCTAGCCACCTACCGTGGAGCCGTGGCCTTCCACTCCGAACCGGCTCCCTCCACCGAGCGACACCGTCAGGAGCAGATCGTCGAGGTGCTCGTCGACGCGTTCGCTGACCTGATGGCGGCGGATGCCGGCGCGTTCCGCACCAAGTTCCGCAAGATGGCAGCCGATCCGTTCGCCTTCTACCGCGGGTCCGCCTGCCTCTTCTATGCCGACATGGCGGCGTTGCAGGACCGGTGGTGCGACGAGCGGACGTCGCGGGTGTGGATCCAGGGCGACCTGCACGCGGAGAACTTCGGCACCTACATGGACGGCGACGGGCGGATCGTCTTCGGCGTCAACGACTTCGACGAGGCATACCTCGGGCACGTCAGCTGGGATCTGCGCCGATTCGCCGCCAGCTTCGCGCTGCTGGCCTGGCGCAAGGCCCTCGGGGACGGCGTCATCGACGACGTGCTCCGCTGCTATCTGGAGTCCTACCTCGACCAGGTGACCGCTTTCGCCCGCTCCGACGATGACCGTTCGTTCGCGCTGGTGCGGGAGAACACCGAAGGGGCGGTGCACGAGGTCGTCCTGGCCACGACCGCCCGCACCCGGCTGAGCCTGCTCGGGCGGCTGACCGTCGTCGACGGGTACACGCGCCGGTTCGCCGACCATCCCCGCAACCGGCGGCTGGACGACGACGAGCGGGATCGGGTGCTGGCCGCGGTGCAGCGGTACCGCGGCACGCTGCCGGACGGGAGCCGGCGCCGGGCGGTCGCCTTCGACGTCAAGGACGTCGTCGGCACTGGTGGGTTCGGCATCGGCAGCGCCGGCCTGCCCGCCTACAACGTGCTGCTGGAGGGCTACGACCAGGCGCTGGAGAACGACGTCGTGCTCTCCCTCAAGCAGGGCAACGTGCCGGCGCCCAGCCGGGTGGTGACCGACCCGGCGATCCGAGCGCATTTCGAGCACGAGGGGCACCGGACGGCGATCAGCCAGCGGGCCCTCCAGGCGCACACCTCACCGTTCGTCGGGCACGCCGAGATCGGCGGCGTCGGCTTCGTCGTCGCCGAGCTGTCGCCCTACGAGTTGGATCTGGACTGGGAGAAGCTGACCGAGCCCGAGGAGATCGCGCCGGTCGTCGCCCAGCTGGGCCGAGCCACCGCCACGACGCATTGCGTCGGCGACCTGGACAGCGCGCACCCGCTGGTCGGCTTCCAGACGGAGGACGCGATCCTGGCCATGGTCGGGGACCGGCGGGTGGAGTTCATCGACGACCTGATCGGGTTCGCGCACTCCTACGCGCGGCGCACCCGGGCGGACCACCGGCTGTTCGTCGACGCCTTCCGGGCGGGGCAGATCCCCGGGATCACCTCCAGCGGAGCGCACCCGGGCGCCTGAGTTCCTCGCCGCCCCCCGGCACGCCGCACAGCGGCGGCGGTCGGCCCTCCGGCTCACCGGATCGGCAGCTCGATCACCATGCCGCGGTGCGGACCCGGTGTCAGGTCGTAGTCCTGGGTGACCACGCTGAACCCGATCCGCTCGTAGAAGCCCACGGCGGCGACGCGGGCATCGCACCAGACGAGGTCACCGCCGAGCGCGACCACCCGGGTGAGCCCTTCGGCCACCAGGGCGCGTCCGGCGCCCAGCCCGCGGACGTCGGGGTCGGTGGCCAGCCCGCGCAGCTGCCACGCGGCCTCCGCCGCCAACCAGGGGCAGTCCTGGGGGTGGAAGCGGGCGACGCCGACGATGTCGCCGGCACTCGTCCGCGCGGCGAGGTGCAGGGCGTAGGGCGCGTCGTCCCCGGGCATCTCCGGCGGCCGGCCCTGACGGAGGACCCGGCTGCGCAGGGGAAAGGTGGCCGCGGCGTCGACCTGCTCGATGGTGATCGTGCCGGCGTGCGCCTCGGTGCTCACCCGCGTCATTCTCCCCGACCGTCCCGGGGCATCAGGACAGGCGGCCCCCGGCCGTCCTTCAGCTCACCGGGATCGCCGCCCCCTCCGGGCGCGCAGCAGAAGGACCTGCTCCTCCCCAGCCCTCGCAAGCTCGGGCCGGGCCCCGGGAGCAGGCCTCACCGGGATCGCCGCCCCCTCCGGGCGCGCAGATAATCGGCGACGACGTACTCGCCGAGCCGGTCGCTGTCGGGGGTGAACACCCGGCCGCCGGCCCGGGCGGTGATCTCGTGGACGAAGTCGACCAGCGCCGGCTCGGGATCCAGCGCGAAGACGTTGAGCGTCGCCCCGGACCGGGCCACCCGCTCCACCTCGGCGACGGTCTTGGCGATCGTCTCCGGCATCGGGGGCCAGCAGAAGTACGGCGTCCCGTCGTCCTCGAGGTGCGCCGTCGGCTCACCGTCGGTGACCACCAGGACCACCGGCTCGGCGTCGTGGTGCCGGGCCAGGAAGCGGCGCGCCAGGATCAGCCCGTGCTGCAGGTTCGTGCCCTGCAGGGTGTCCACGCTCAGCTCGGCCAGCGTCTCCGGGCGCAGCACCTGGGCGGTGGAGGAGAACCCGATGATCTCGATGGCGTCCTGCGGGTACCGGGTGGTGACCAGGGAGTGCAGGGCCATCGCCGTGGACTTGGCGGCACCCCAGGTGCCGCGCAGCGCCATGGAGTAGGACAGGTCGACCAGCAGCGCCACGGCCGCGCCGGTGCGCCGCTCGGTCTCGACGACCTCGAAGTCCTCCACCGCGATCCGCACGGCCCGCTGGTGCTCGGCCCGGGGCGCGCCGGAGGTGCGCAGCACCGCGTTCTTGACCGTCCGGACGACGTCGATCGGCTGCTCGTCGCCGAACCGCCACTCCCGCGAGGCCCCGGTCAGCTCACCGGCGGCACCGGCGTCGGCGACGTCGTGCTCGCCCCGCCCGGTGGCCGACAGCTTGGCGAAGACCCGGCGCAGCGCGGTGGCGCCCAGCCGGCGGACGGCCTTGGGGGAGAGCTCTAGCTTGCCCTCGGCGCGGTTGAGGTAGCCCTGGCGTTCCAGCTCCCGCTCCAGCCGGCGCAGGGCCGCCAGGTCGTCGACCGCCGGGCGGCCGAGCGCCTGCTCCAGCAGCTCCTCGTCGATGTCGGCCAGCGACGCGCCGGCGTAGCCCTGGGACAGCTGCGAGGACAGCGCCTCCAGGTCGGCGAGCTCGGCGACCGCGGTGGTCGCGTCGCCCAGCCCCAGCCCCTCCTCCCCGTCGGGCACCGAGCCGCGCTGGCCCCACGGCAGGTCGGGCCGGGCCTGGCGCAGCGCGTCGGACAGGTGCGCCATCTCGCTCTGCAGCCCCAGGTCCCCCATGGCCTGGGCCATCAGGTCCTGCAGCTCGGCCCGCTGGTCGGGGGAGAGCCCGGCCATCATCCGTTCCTGGGCGGCGGCCCGCCGGGCCAGGGAGTCGATGAGCTCCTCGACCGACTGCGGATCGTCGGGGAAGAAGTCACCGTGCTTGGCCATGAAGTCGGCGAACTGCTGCTCGGTGTTCTCGCCGCGGTTGTGCGCGTCGACCAGCGCGGACAGGTCGGCGACCATGTCCTTGACCGCCTGCATGCCGGCACCGTCGCCCTGCTGCATGGCCTCCAGGGCCTGCTTCATGCCGCGGAAGGAGCTGTCCAGGACCTCCCGGCGCAGCAGGTCCTCGATCTCCTGGTACGCCTGGGCGGCCTCCGGGGAGCGCCAGGTGTGGTCCTTCAACGCCCGGACGGCGCCGGCCGTGTCGTCGGGAAGAGCGTCCAGCTCGGCCTCGGCCAGCCGGGCGGCGTCGTCCGGATCGGGGAACAGCTCCCGGCGCTCGGCGGCCAGCGCCCGGTCCAGCAACTCGCGGACCTGCTCCAGGGTGCCGTCCATCCGCCCGGCCTGGCGGGCCTGGCGCAGCCGGTCCCGGATGTTGCGCCGCAGCTGGTCCAGGCCCGCGCGCCCGTCGATGCCGCGGCGCAGCAGGTCCCGCAGCGCCTCCCGGACGCCGCTGCCGGCCAGCACCTGGTCGCCGAGCTCGTCGACGGCCGCGGCGACGTCGTAGGGCGGGGCCAGCGGATCGGGACCGCCGTGCCAGCGCCCGTACCGGTAACCCCGGCCTCGGCGTCCGCGCGTCATGTCAGTTCCCGTACACGGTGCGGCCGCCGTCGGTGTCCTTGGCCAGCCGCCGGGTCAGGTACAGCCCCTCGAGGGCGAACTCCACCGCCGCGGCCGCCTGCTCGGCGGACTGCTCGCCCTCCGGCACGCCCACCCGGCCCAGCAGCTCGGCGAGGTGCGGCACAGTGCCCAGCTGACCGAGCAGCGCCGCGGCCGGCACCAGGTCGCCGGACTCCACGACGTCGCCGCCGGTGAAGTGGTCCTGCAGACCCGTCAGGTCCAGCCCGCCGCAGCGTGCCCGGAACGTCTGCGCGGTGGCCTGCCGCAGCAGGTGCTCCAGCACCTCCAGCTCCCGCTCGTCGTCCGGATCGGTCCCGGCGTCGGCGAACTCGACCTTGCCCCGGCTGGCCGGGACGACGCACGGCAGGTCCACGACCCGGGCCACCGGTCGCCGCTCCCCGGACACCGCGGCGCGGCGGACGGCGGAGGCCGCGATCGTCTCCAGGCCGGCGATGGCGAACCGGGCGCTGACGCCGGAGCGCTGGTCGACGTGGCTGGACTCGCGGACCAGCCGGGTGAACCGGGCCACGATCTCCACGAGGTGCTCCGGCACGAGTGGGGCGTCCATGCCGGCGCCACCGGGCCAGCTGACGCGCGCCTCCTGGTGCAGCAGCCGGATCTCGTCGACGAGCTCGAGGGGGTAGTGGGTGCGCACCTCGGCGCCGAAGCGGTCCTTCAGCGGGGTGATGATCCGGCCCCGGTTGGTGTAGTCCTCGGGGTTGGCGCTGGCCACCAGCAGCAGGTCCAGCGGCAGCCGCACCCGGTAGCCGCGGATCTGGATGTCGCGCTCCTCCAGCACGTTGAGCAGCGCCACCTGGATGCGCTCGGCCAGGTCGGGCAGCTCGTTGATGCTGAAGATGCCGCGGTTGGTGCGCGGCACCAGCCC
>JAICZD010000059.1 GCA_025933855.1 Modestobacter sp.
CCCGTCCCCGGCCCGGGCCCGCCCCGCCCCCCCGCGGGTCTCCCGGGGCCCACCCGGCCCTCCACCCCCCCCGATCGGGGCGGCCGCCCCCGCCGCGCGCCGGCCACCGCGAGCAGGCCGGCCACCGCGGCCGCGGAGGCCGGGACGGCGAACGCGCTCTCGGCGCCCCAGGTGTCCACGGCCGCGCCGGCCAGCACCGCGCCGGCGGTCACCCCGAGGGTCAGGCCGGTCGACGTCCAGGTCAGGCCCTCGTTCAGCGCACCGCGGGGCATCCTGGACTCCACCAGCGACATGCCGGCCACCAGCAGCGGCGCGATCGTCAGCCCGGCGAGGAAGGCCACCGGCGCGAGCCAGGCCAGTGATCCCACGGCCAGCAGCGCCTGTGCGGCGAGGGCGAACAGCAGCGCGCAGGCCAGGAAGCGGGTGGCCAGCGTGCCGGGCAGCCGCAGGACGCCGAAGACCAGCCCGGCCACCAGGCTGCCGGCGGCGTAGACGGCCAGCGCGACGCCGGCGGCCGCGGGCGCCCCCTCGTCCCCGGCGAACCCGACGACGACGACGTCCATGGCGCCGAAGACCACGCCCACGGCCAGGTACGTCCCGGCGACGAGCAGCAGGGTCGGGCTGAGCACCGAGGCCCGGCTCCGGCGGTGCCCGGCCGCGGGCGCCGCGACGGGCGGCTGCGAGGAGGTCTGCGCGGACAGCGCCAGGCCGCCGGCCACCCCGCCGAGCAGGCCGGTCAGGAAGCCCACCGGCGGAGCGATGAGCGCGGCCAGGATGGTGACCAGCGGCGGCCCGACGACGAAGACCACCTCGTCCACGACGGATTCGAAGGCGAACGCCGTCTGCCGCTGACGCGGGTCGGGCAGCGCGTGCGCCCAGCGTGAGCGGACCACGGCACCGACGTTCGCGGTTCCTCCGCCCGCGCCGACGGCCAGCACGAACCAGGTCCAGCGGGGCGCGTCGGCGACGACGACGGCCACGAACGCCAGCCCGAACACCAGCGACGTGATGCTGGTCAGCCGCAGCACCGTGCCCTGGCCGCGGCGGTCCATCAGCCGCGCCCACTGCGGGCTGGCCAGGGAGAAGGACAGCGCCAGCGCGCCGGAGACGCTGCCGGCCAGCGCGTAGCTGCCGGTCTCACCGGCGACCAGCAGCACCGAGCCCAGGCCGGCCGTGCTCATCGGCAACCGGGCCAGTGAACCGGTCAGGCTGAACGCCCGGGCGCCGGACACGGCGAACAGCCGGGAGTAGGGACCGAAGACGCGGCGGGGTGCGGGGATCTTGACGAACACGGACTGCTTCTCGCGCTTCCTGGCCACAGGCGAGTGCGGGGATGCCCGCCGGGCTCTCGGGTGGCTCCCCGACCGTAGCAGCGGAATCCCCCGACCGGAGGCCACCGCCGTCCCTCCGCTGGTCGACAGCACTACATTCGAGGCGTGACCACCGTGAGCCCCCTTCCGGACCCCCGGGTCCGCCCGCCGGGTACGTCCCCCGGCAGCGGCGGCCTGGTCGACCGGCACGGGCGGACGGCGACCGACCTGCGTGTCTCGCTGACCGACCGCTGCAACCTGCGCTGCACCTACTGCATGCCGCCCGAGGGCCTGGACTGGTTGCCCAAGGTCGAGCAGCTCACCGACGACGAGGTCGTCCGGCTGGTGCGCATCGGGGTCGAGCAGCTCGGCATCCGGGAGGTCCGGTTCACCGGTGGCGAACCGCTGCTGCGGCCGGGGCTGCCCGGCATCGTCGCGGCCACCACCGCGCTGCGTCCCCGCCCCGAGGTCAGCCTCACCACGAACGCCGTCGGGCTGTCCCGGACGGCCGGCGCGCTGGCCGCGGCCGGCCTGGACCGGATCAACGTCAGCCTGGACACCCTGGACCGCGACCGGTTCAAGCAGCTGACCCACCGCGACCGGCTCCCCGACGTGCTCGCCGGCCTGCAGGCGGCCAAGGACGCCGGGCTCACCCCGGTCAAGGTCAACGCCGTGCTGCTGCGCGGCATCAACGAGGTCGACGCCGTCCCGCTGCTGGAGTACTGCCTCACCCACGGCTACGAGCTGCGGTTCATCGAGCAGATGCCGCTGGACGCCCACCACGCCTGGACCCGCGGCGAGATGGTCACCGCCGAGGACATCCTGGCCCGGCTCACCGCCACCCACACCCTGGTGCCGGACGTCGAGGAGCGCGGCGCCGCACCGGCCGAGCGCTGGCTGGTCGACGACACCGGTCTCACCGTCGGGGTGATCGCCTCGGTCACCCGCTCGTTCTGCGGCGCCTGCGACCGCACCCGGCTCACCGCCGACGGGCAGATCCGCAACTGCCTGTTCGCCCGGGAGGAGTCCGACCTGCGCACCGCGATGCGCGAGGGTGCCAGTGACGCCGAGCTCGCCGACCGCTGGCGGATCGCCACCCTGGCCAAACTGCCGGGGCACGGCATCGACGACCCGAGCTTCCTGCAGCCGTCCCGGCCGATGTCCGCGATCGGCGGCTGAGCGTGACCGTCACCGTGCGGTACTTCGCCGGCGCGCGGGCGGCGGCGGGTGTCGACACCGAGACCCGCGAGGCCGCCAGCCTGGCGGACCTGGTGGGGCAGATCGTCGACGAGCACGGCGAGCGGCTGGAGCGGGTGCTCACCGCCTGCTCGTTCCTGGTCGACGGAACCTCGACCCGGGACCGCGCGTTGGTGCTCGCACCAGGCGCGGTGGTGGACGTCCTGCCTCCCTTTGCCGGCGGATGAGGAGACGACGATGAGCGTGTTCGGGAAGGCCAAGGCCAAGGCCGAGGAGCTGCTGGGCCGCGCCGAGCAGCTGTACGGGGAGTCCCACGGCGATGCCGCGGCCACGCTGGACGGCGAGGCCCACCGGCTGGAGGCCGAGGCCGAGGAGGAGCAGGCCGAGCGCGGACGGCGGCACCCCGACGACGACGGGCTCGCCGGCGCCCGCTGACCGGCCGCCATCCGACCGGCCGGTTCAGCCCCGCAGCCGGAGGGCGACCAGCGCCACGTCGTCCTCCGGCTGGCCGTGCACCAGCCGCTCGAGGAGCTCGTCGCACAGCTCGTCCAGCGTCGCACCGACCAGGTCGGCGGCGGCCGCCCGGAGCCGGGCCATCCCCTCGTCCAGGTCGCCGTCCCGGCGCTCGATGAGCCCGTCGGTGTACAGCAGCACCGTCGTCCCGGCGTCCAGCGCAACCACCGACTCGCCGCGCAGGACCTTCGGGTCCACCCCCAGCAGCAGCTCCCCGCGCCAGTCGGCCAGGGCCGCCAGGGTGCCGTCGGGGTGGATGACCAGCGGCGGCAGGTGACCGGCGTTGGTCCAGCTCATCCGGGTCACCCCGCGGTCGGCCTCCTCCGCCGTCTGCTCGAACCGGGCCACCGCCGCGGTCGCGTAGGTGCCGAGCTCGAGGAGGTCCATCGCGGCATCCAGACCCCGCAGCACCTCACGGGGCCCCGCGTCGCTGTAGGTCGCGATGCCGCGCAGCAGCGCCCGGAGCTGACCCATCGCCGCGGCGGCGGCCGTGTCGTGGCCCACGACGTCCCCGATGACCAGCATCATCGCGCCGGACGGCTGCACGAAGGCGTCGGACCAGTCACCGCCGACCCGGGCCGCCTCGACCGCCGGCGCGTACCGGACGGCGACGTCGGCCCGCTCGTACGCGGAGGGCCCGGTGAGCAGGCTGCGCTGCAGCTCCTCGGCCAGCTGCCGCTGCTGGCTGAACAGCCGCGAGTTGTCCAGCGCCAGGCCGGCCCGGTCGGCGACCTCACGGGCGGTGGCCAGCTCCACCTCCGAGCAGCGGCGCGGGCCGTCGAAGGACAGGGTGAGCACCCCGAGGACCCGGTCCCGCCCGCGCAGCGGCAGGCTGATCGCGCGGCCCGGCCCCAGCAGCCGGAGCAGCTCGCGGGCCTCCCCGTCGGGCATCAGGTCGAGCACCTCCGCGGCGTCCGCCACGACGACCTCGCCGAGCAGCGCGCGGACCACCGGCGAGTCCACCGGCATCCCGGCCAGCCGGACGGCCGTGTACTGCTCGAGCACGGGGCGGCGGGCCGGGTCGGCGTGCCACCACCCCACGTCGCGCGGGCGGCCGTCGTCCTCGACGACGGTGAGCACGCACCAGTCGCCGAGCGCGGGCACCACCAGCCGCGGGATGCGCACCATGCCGACGCCGGCATCCAGGGTGCCGGCCAGCTCGGCGCTGACCCGGGCCAGCATGGCCAGCCGCTCCTGGGCCACCCGCCGCTCGGTGACGTCGGTGAAGTAGAAGAGGAGCCCGTCGTCGGCCGGTACCGCCTGCACCTCGAACCACCGGTTGAGCGGCTCGGGGTAGAAGCCCTCGACCGTGGCCTGCACGCCGGTGGCCACCACGGAGCGGTAGGCGCGGCCGAACTCGTTGTCGACGCTGGCCGGAAAGGCCGCCCAGTAGTCGGCCCCGACGAGCTCCTCGCGGGTCTGCCCGACGACCGCCTCACCGGCGGGGTTGATGTAGGTGATCCGCCAGTCGCCGTCCACCGACATGAAACCGACCGGCATCGCGTCGACGACACGCTCACCCGCTCGCCACGGCACGCGTACCTCCCCTGGATCCGCTACCCGCGGACACACCGGAGGCGCACGCGGCCCTGAGCTGGATCCGCGTCGCCCCAGGTTATGTCACGGCGGAGGTGCCGCGGGAAGGCACGGCGGGCCGCGCGGCGGCTGCGGCTCCCGACCCCGGCCGTCACGGGCAGGCGACCCACTCCTCCTCGCCGTCGGTGAACACCTGGCGCTTCCAGATCGGCAGCCGGGCCTTGACCTCGTCGACGAGTGCGGCGCAGGCGGTGAACGCCGCGCCGCGGTGGGCGGCGCTGACCGCGCAGGCCAGCGCGACGTCACCGATGCCGAGCAGGCCGACCCGGTGGGACACGGCGACGGCGCGCACGTCGGGCCGGGCGGCGAACTCCGCGGCGATCTCGGTGATCAGCCCGGCGGCGCTGGGGTGCCCGACGTACTCCAGCTCGGTCACCGACCGGCCGCCGTCGTGGTCGCGGACGACACCGGAGAACGAGACGACGGCCCCGGCGCCCTTGTCGGCGACGGCGGCCTCGTGCTCGGCGACCGACAGCGGCTCCTCGGTCACCCGGGCCAGCAGCGTGTCCACGACCGCGAAAGTACCCCGCACCCGGGATTCCGCCGACCTCGCCGTGACGCCGCCGACCTCGCGCTGCAGGGCGAGGTCGGCAGCGCCGGCGCGAGGTCGGTGTCAGGGCGGCGGGACGTCGAGGTCGGTGGGGTCGGCCAGGCCGGTGCAGTCGACCTCCGTCACCGGGTGGGTGGCCAGGTACCGGCGGGCCCCCTCGTCCCCGGTCGCCGTGTCTGCCACCCCGGCCCAGTGGTCGCGGCCGAGCAGCACCGGGTGCCCGCGTACGCCGTTATAGGTGGGGACCGCGAGCGCGTCCGGAGCCGCGTGCCCGGCCATCCGCTCCAGCGCCGCCGGCGTCATCCCGGGCATGTCCACCAGCAGCACGAGGGCGGCGTCGATCCGTCCCGGCCAGCCGCGCAGCCCCTCCAGCCCGGCGCGCAGCGAGGAGCCCATCCCGCTCTCCCAGTCGCGGTTGGCCAGCACGGTGGCGCCGCCGAGGTCCGCCGCTCGCCAGACGTCGACCGCGCGGGCGCCGAGGACGACGAGCACCGGATCGCACACCGCCGTCGCCGTCCGCACCGCCCGCTCGACCAGCAGGCTGCCCTCGTACTCGACCAGTGCCTTCGGCATGCCGTACCGGCGACCACCCCCCGCGGCCAGGACGAGCGCGGCGACGGGCCGGTCGGAGCTCACTCCCCCACCCTGCCACCCCGACCCCGGCCTTCCGGGCGGTCAGCGGGTGTAGACGGTGACGTCGGCGGCCTTGACCGAGGCCCACACGTCCGCACCGGGGGCCAGCCCGAGCTCGGCGAAGGACGTGGCGGTGACGTCCGCGGTCAGCGGCACCTCGCCGGCCAGGTCGCAGCGGACCTCCGAGCCGTGCGGCGTGGCGGCGACCAGCCGGGCCGGCCACACGTTGCGCGGGCTGCCGGCCGGGCGCTGCAGGTACAGCGACACCGACGCGGGGCGGATGGCCGCGAACACCGGCCCGCTCGCCGGCTCCCCCACCGACACGGCCCCGCCGCCGTCCAGGGCGACCGTCGTTCCGGCAGCGGTCCCCGGCAGCAGCACCAGGCCGACGAGCCGGGCGACGTAGTCGGTCCGCGGACGGCGGGCGACCTCGGCCGGGGTGCCCGCCTGCACGACCGCGCCGTCCTCGACCACCACCACCCGGTCGGCCAGCGCCATGGCGTCGACCGGATCGTGGCTCACCAGCACCGCGGAGCCGGCGAAGTCGGCCAGGTGGCGGCGGAGCTCGGCGCGCACGGTCAGCCGGGTCCGGGCGTCCAGAGCCGACAGCGGCTCGTCCAGCAGCAGCAGGCGGGGGTCGCCGACCAGGGCACGGGCCAGCGCCGCCCGCTGCGCCTGCCCGCCGGACAGCTCACCGGGTCGTCGGTCGCCGAGCCCCGCCAGCCCGACCCGCTCCAGCCAGCCCTGCGCCGTCCCCCGGGCCGCGGGCCGGCGCACGCCGCGGGTGCGCAGCCCGAACGCGACGTTGTCGGTGATCGACAGGTGCGGAAAGAGCAGGTGGTCCTGGAACACCATGCCGAGCGAGCGCCGGTGCGCGGGCACGTGCACCCGGTCGTCGTCCCAGACGGTGTCCCCGTCGACCACCACCCGGCCGCCGTCCAGCGGCAGCAGCCCGGCCAGCACGCGCAGCAGGGTGGACTTGCCGGCGCCGTTCGGCCCGAGGACGGCGAGCACCTCGCCGTCGGCCACGCGCACCGCCAGGTCCACGGTCAGCGGACCCCGCCGGACGACGACCTGCGCGGCCAGCGTCATCCGGCCGTGCTCCGGCCCAGCCATCGATCCCGCAGCAGGAGCAGCGTGCCCAGCGAGACGGCCAGCAGCACCAGGGACAGCACGATCGCCGCCTCGGGATCGCGCTGCAGCGCCAGGTAGACGGCCAGCGGCATGGTCTGCGTCGTCCCCGGGAAGTTGCCGGCGAAGGTGATCGTGGCGCCGAACTCGCCCAGCGCCCGGGCCCAGCAGAGCACCGCGCCGGCCGCGACGCCGGGGGCGACCAGCGGCAGGGTGACCCGGCGGAACGTCGTCCACCGGTCGGCGCCCAGGGTGGCCGCGGCGTCCTCGAACCGGGCGTCGGCCGCCCGCAGCGCGCCCTCCACGCTGATCACCAGGAACGGCATCGCGACGAAGGTCTCGGCGATGACCACGGCGGCCGTGGTGAACGGGATCGTGACGCCCAGCTGCTCGAACAGCGGCCGGCCGAGGATCCCCTGCCGGCCGAGCACCAGGAACAGCGCGACGCCGCCCACCACCGGGGGCAGCACCAGCGGCACGGTCACCAGGGCGCGCAGCACCGAGCGGCCGCGGATCCGCGAGCGGGCCAGCACCCAGGCGATCGGCACCCCCAGCAGCAGGGACGCCGCGGTGGCCGCCGTCGCCGACAGCAGCGACAGCCGCAGCGCGGAACCGACCTCCGGGCGGGCCAGTTGCGGTGCGATGCCCGACCAGGGCGCCCGGACCACCAGGCCGACCAGCGGCAGGACCAGGAAGGCGGTGCCCAGCACGGCGGGCACGAGCAACGGAAGCGGTACCCCGCCGTCCCGCCGTCGGATGGCCCTCACGGGGCGCGGAAGCCGGCCGCGACCAGCGCCGACCGGCCCGCGTCGGAGGTCACCAGGTCGACGAAGGCGCGCGCGCCCGCCGGCGCGGGGGCGGCGGCCAGCGCGCAGATCGGGTACTCGTTGACCTCCCGCTCGGCCTGGGGGAACGGGATGCCCTCGACGTCGGCGCCGGCGGCCCGCACGTCGGTGGCGTAGACCAGCGCGGCGTCGACCTCGCCGAGCTGGACCTTGGTCAGCGCCGCCTTGACGTCCTCCTCCTCGGTGTCCGGCCGCGGGGTGATCCCGGCGTCGGCGAACACCGCGGACGCGGCCGCGCCGCAGGGCACGTCGGCGGCGCAGAGGGCCAGCGTGAGGTCGGGATCGGCGAAGTCGGCGAGCCCGGTCACCCCGGCCGGGTTGCCCGCCGGGACGGCGATCTCCAGCACGTTGCCGGCGAACACGGCGGGCTCGGCGGCGGCCAGCCCGGCCTCGGTGACGACGGCCATCTGCTGCGGGTTCGCCGAGGCGAAGACGTCCGCGGGGGCGCCCTGGACGAGCTGGGCCGCCAGCGCCGAGCTGCCGGCGAAGTTGAACTGCACGGTCAGCTGCGGGTTGTCCCGCTCCAGCTGGGCGCCGAGGGTGGTGAAGACGTCGGTCAGCGAGGCCGCGGCGAAGACGGTGACGGTCCCGGTGAGCCCGTCGTCCGACGATCGCGGAACCGTGCCGGTGCCGCCGGTCGCCGGGCCGGCGCAGCCGGCCACGGTGAGCAGCGAGATCAGCGCGAGCAGCCGCCTCACGGGACGTCCACGCTGACCTGGGTGGCCTTGACCGTGGCGACGGCCCGGACGCCGACCTCCAGGCCGAGCTCGTCTGCCGCCTCCCGGGACATCAGCGACACCAGCCGGAAGGGGCCCGCCTGGATCTCCACCTGGGCCATCACGGTGTCCCGGACGACCCGGGTGACCAGGCCGGGGAGCCGGTTGCGGGCCGAGGACGAGCGGGTGGCACCTGGCTGCGGTGCCGCGTGCAGCTCGCCGGCCACCCGGGCGAGATCGGCGCCGTCGACCTGCGCCGGGCCACCGGTCGGGCGGGTGACGGCGAGCCGGTTCCCGTCGATCCAGCGGCGGACGGTGTCGTCGCTCACCCCGAGCAGCGCGGCGGCTTCGGCGATCCGGTACGAGGCGGGCACGGAGGCACCCTATCCCGCATCCGCGGATCGCAGCCGGGAAAAGACCCGCGTCTGCGGACTCCTCATCCAACCCCATGGGCCTTTGTCGCGACAATGGCCCACCGGGGGGCGGGAGGTGGGGCGCCGTTTGTCGATCACCGGCCCCGGGCAGACGGCATCGGTGCCTCCCCGTACCGAGACAGCCCCGTCCGCCGCGCAGACCGCCGCCGGCGGATCGGCCTCGGTGCGCACCCGCCGGATCCGGCAGACGGCCCGCGAGGTGCTGGGCTTCGAGGACTTCCGCGCCGGCCAGGAGGCGGCGATGCAGGCCATCACCGCCGGCCGGGACACCCTGGCGGTGCTGCCGTCCGGCGCCGGGAAGTCCGCCGTCTACACCGTCGCCGGGTTGCTGCTGGACGGTCCGGTGCTGATCGTCTCCCCGCTCATCGCGCTGCAGCGCGACCAGGTGGAGCGCCTGCGGGAGCTCGGGTCGGTGGGCGACGGCGCGGTGCTGCTGAACTCGACGCTGTCGGCCGTGGAGCACCAGGCGGTGCTCGACGGGCTGAGTGACGGAACGGTCCGTTTCTGCTTCCTGGCCCCCGAGCAGCTGGCCAAGCCCGAGGTCGTCGCGGCGATCCGGCAGGCCGGCCCGGCGCTGTTCGTCGTGGACGAGGCGCACTGCGTCTCCGCCTGGGGCCACGACTTCCGGCCCGACTACCTCCGGCTCGGCGGTGTGGTGGAGCAGCTCGGTCACCCGCCGGTGCTGGCGCTCACCGCCACCGCCGCCCCGCCGGTGCGCGCGGAGATCGTCGGGCGGCTGGAGATGCGGGACCCGGCGATCGTCGTCGCCGGCTTCGACCGGCCGGAGATCCGGCTGGAGGTGGAGCACCACGCGGACACCGACGGCAAGCGCACCGCCGTCCTGGACCGGGCCACCGAGCTGACCGCCCGGGGCACCGGCATCGTCTACAGCGCGACCCGCCGCGGCACCGAGGACCTGGCCGAGGGCCTCACCGACCGGGGCCTGCGGGCCCAGGCCTACCACGCCGGCCTCCGCAAGGCCGAGCGCGAGGAGGTGCAGCGCGCCTTCATGGACGGCGAGCTGGACGTCGTCGTCGCCACCACCGCGTTCGGCATGGGCATCGACAACCCGCACGTCCGGTTCGTGGTGCACGCCGAGCCCGCGGACTCCCTGGACAGCTACTACCAGGAGATCGGCCGGGCCGGGCGCGACGGCGAGCCGGCCACCGCCGTCCTGGTCTACCGGCAGGAGGACCTCGGCCTGCGCCGCTTCTTCGCCGCCGGCGCGCCGGCCGAGGAGGAGCTCCAGCAGGTCGCCGGCCTCGTCCTGGCCGGCGCCGAGGCCGGCATGGACGGCGTGGAGGTCCGGGACCTGCGCGAGGAGACCGGACGGGCGGCGACCCCGCTGGTCCGCGACCTGAACCTGCTGGAGCAGGCCGGCGCCGTGGTGCTCGACGAGGAGGGGGCGGCCTCCCCGGCCGCCGACGCCCCGGCGCCGGGGGACGCGGCCGCCACCGCCAGGGAGCTGGCCGAGCGGCACCAGCAGGTCGACGAGAGCCGGGTGGAGATGATGCGCGGTTACGCCGACACCACCGGCTGCCGGCGCCAGTACCTGCTCGGCTACTTCGGCGAGGAGCTCGCCGGACCCTGCGGCAACTGCGACAACTGCACCGCCGGGACGGCGACGGAGCAGCAGGTCGACGAGGGCGACCACGTATTCCCCGTCGACAGCGCGGTGGAGCACACCGAGTGGGGACCGGGCATCGTCATGCGGCACGAGGAGGACCGGATCGTGGTGCTGTTCGAGACCGTCGGCTACAAGACCCTCGCGCTGTCCGCCGTCCTCGGCAACGACCTGCTTCGCGAGCGCGCCGGGGCCTGAGCCCGCCCCCGCAGGACCTCGGCCTGCACATCCGGGCGCGAGCCGTGATCATGAAGGCGGACCGGGCGACGAGCAGCCCGGCCGGGAGGAGCGCGCGCGTGAAGGTCCTGGGCATCAACGCCATCTACCACGACCCGGCGGCCGCGCTGGTCGTGGACGGCCGGATCGTGGCCGCCGCCGAGGAGGAGCGGTTCAGCCGGCGCAAGCACGGCAAGCGCCCGCTGCCGTGGAGCGCCTGGGAACTGCCCGAGCTGTCGGCCGCCTGGTGCCTGGCCGAGGCCGGGATCAGCCCCGCCGAGCTCGACGCCGTCTCCTACTCCTTCGACCCGGCGCTGATGGGCACCCCGGAGCAGTCGGGGCTCTTCGACGACGGCGACGTGATGCGCAAGATGTACGCGGAGAAGGCGCCGTCCTTCCTCGCGCACGCGCTGCCCGGCCTGGATCCGCGCAAGGTGCGCTACGTCAAGCACCACGTCGCGCACGCCGCCTCGGCCGGGCTGGCCGCGCCGAAGGACAGCAACTCGGTGCTGGTGCTCGACGGCCGCGGTGAGGCGCACAGCCACCTGGCCGGCCGCTACGTCGACGGGCAGCTGGAGGTGCTGGCCGGCCAGACCCTGCCGCACTCGCTGGGCCTGCTGTACGAGGACCTGACCGACCACCTCGGCTTCCTGCGCAGCTCCGACGAGTTCAAGGTCATGGCGATGGCCTCCTACGGCAAGCCGCGGTTCGTCGGCGAGCTGAGCCAGGCCGTCCGCGCCACCGGCGACGGCGGCTTCCGGACCGAGCAGATCGACTTCGGCGAGTTCGCCCCCCGGCTGGCCACGGGCGACGAGTGGACCCAGGACCACGCCGACCTGGCCGCCAGCGTGCAGCAGCGGCTGGAGGAGGTGCTGCTGGACCTGGTGCGGTGGCTGCACGCCCGCACCGGCGACCGGGTGCTGACCCTCGCCGGCGGCACGGCGCTCAACTGCGTGGCCAACACCCGGATCGCCGCGGAAGGTCCCTTCGACGAGGTGTGGGTGCAGCCGGCCGCCGGTGACGCCGGGACGGCGCTGGGCGGCGCGCTGCACGTGGCGCGGGCGCTGGGCGACGTCACCCGGCCCATGCCCGGAGCCGACCTCGGCCGGGGATGGTCCGACGAGGCGATCGAGGCGATGCTGGTCACCGCCGCCATCGACTACGAGCGGCCCCGGGACGTCGCCGACGCGGTGGCCGAGACGCTGGCCGACAACGGCATCGTCGCCTGGTTCCAGGGCCGCAGCGAGTACGGCCCGCGGGCGCTGGGCCACCGCTCGCTGCTCGCGCACCCCGGCTACGAAGCCAACCTGGAGCGGATGAACGACGTGAAGGGCCGCGAGCAGTTCCGGCCGGTGGCGCCGATGGTGCTGCTCGAGCGGGCTCGGCGGATCTTCAGCCGCGGGCCGATCCCCTCCCCGTACATGCTGTTCGTGCACGACGTCGCGCCCGAGTGGCGCGACCGGATCCCGACGGTCACCCACGTCGACGGGACGGCGCGCATCCAGACCGTCGACCGCACCTCGGAACCGCTGGTCGCCCGGATGCTGGAGTGCTTCGAGCGGCGCACCGGGCTGCCGATCGTGGTCAACACCAGCCTGAACACCGCCGGCCGCCCGATGGTCGACGACCCGCGGGACGCGCTGGAGTGCTTCGGTTCCGCGCCGGTCGACCTGCTGGCGATCGGGCCGTTCGTCGTCCGCCGGCCGAGGGCCACGCCGCGCCCGGCCTGACCCTGCCAGGGCCGGACGCGCCCTGCGTCCCGACCGCCGCTACGGTCCACAGCCATGGACTTCGCCCTCTCCGCCCGCGCCGAAGACGTCACCGGCCGGATGTGGGACTTCATGCGCGAGCAGGTGTTCCCCGCCGAACCCGTCTACGACGAGTGGCGCGCCGCCCGCGGCCACGACGACCACGGGCACCCGCCCGTGCTCGAGGAGCTCAAGGCCGAGGCGCGCACGCGCGGCCTGTGGAACCTGTTCCACCACGAGCTGGCGGGGCTGAGCAACCTCGAGTACGCCTCCGTCGCCGAGATCACCGGCTGGTCCCCGGTGATCGCCCCCGAGGCGATCAACTGCGGTGCCCCGGACACCGGCAACATGGAGACCCTGATGCTCTTCGGCACGCCGGAGCAGAAGGAGCGCTGGCTGGAGCCGCTGCTGGAGGGCGAGATCCGCTCCGGGTTCGCGATGACCGAGCCGGACGTCGCCAGTTCCGACGCCCGCAACATCCAGACCTCGATCGTCCGCGAGGGCGACGAGTACGTGATCAACGGCCGCAAGTGGTGGACCAGCGGCGCGGCCGACGAGCGCTGCCAGATCTTCATCGTGATGGGCAAGACCGACCCCGACGGGCCGCCGCACCGGCAGCAGTCGATGGTGCTGGTGCCCCGCGACACCCCCGGCCTGGAGATCGTCCGGCACCTGCCGGTGTTCGGGTACCAGGACCAGCACGGCCACTCGGAGCTGCGCTTCACCGACGTCCGGGTGCCGGTGACCAACATCCTGGCCGGCGAGGGCGACGGGTTCATGATCGCCCAGGCCCGGCTGGGCCCCGGCCGGATCCACCACTGCATGCGGGCGATCGGCATGGCGGAGCGTGCCCTGGCGCTGATGGTGGAGCGGGCCAAGGCGCGGGTCGCCTTCGGCCGGCCGCTGGCCGAGCAGGGCACCGTCCGCGACTCGATCGCGCGGTCCCGGATCGAGATCGACCAGGCCCGGCTGCTGGTGCTGAAGACCGCGGACCTGATCGACAAGTTCGGCGCCAAGGGCGCCCGCACCGAGATCTCGGCGATCAAGGTGGCCGCTCCGCAGGTCGCCCTCGACGTCATCGACCGGGCCATCCAGCTGCACGGCGGCGCCGGGGTCAGCAACGACACGGTGCTGGCCCGGTTCTGGGCCTCGGCGCGCACGCTGCGGATCGTCGACGGCCCGGACGCCGTGCACATCCGCGGGGTCGCCAAGGAAGAGCTCGCCCGGGAGCGCCCCTACGCCGGCTGACTCAGCGGAGTCGCCGGGGGACGGCTCCCAACACCCCGCGACACCGGTCCCGGGGCGAGGGTCCGGCCCAAACCGCCCCCGGCG
>JAICZD010000208.1 GCA_025933855.1 Modestobacter sp.
CGGGGTCGCGGAAGAACAGCGCCATGTACGCCGACAGGGCCAGCCACGGCCACGCCGCCAGCCGCAGCGCGCGCCTGCCCGTCGACCGGCCCAGCGCGGTCGCTACTGCCGCGGGGGCCAGCGGGACGGCGAGGAAGGGCCAGCCGGCCCGGTCGATGTGCATCGCGGAACGAGGCTACTCGGCAGGGCGGCGCCTCCGGCGGGGCGGAACCGGCCGGGCACCGGGGGCCGCACCGCGGAAGTCGACGTCCCCACCGTCGGCCGGGCAGATCAAGACGAGGCACGTTCCGCGCTGGCCCCGCCGCTGCTGTCCCGTCGCCGCATCGGACCGCCGTACCAGTCCAGGCACACCACCGTCGCGTCGTCCCGCAGGATCCCGCCGGTCGCGCGCATCACCGCGGCGCCCAGCGCGTGCACGACCTCGCGGGGGTGCTGGCCGGCCGAATCTGCCAGGGCTGCCGCGACGTCCAGTGTAGCGGCGTTGCGCTCCTGCATGCCGTCGGTCACGAACACCAGCCGGTCACCGGGTTGCAGCGGAAACTCCTGCAGGCGGTACGCCGTCCCGGCCTGCACTCCGAAGGGCAGATCCACGGCCAGCGCGACCTCCTCGACGCGGCCGTCGCGCAGCCGCAGGGGCAGCGGATGGCCGGCGTTGACGATGCGGGCACTGCCGGTGCCGAGGTCGACCCGCAGCACCTGACCGGTGACGAACTGGCCCGGCGCGCCATGGGCGGCGACAGCGTCGTTGGCCGCGGCCGCCTCCGCGCCCAGCCCGACCCCGCGGCGACGCTCGTTGCGCAGGCTGCTCACCAGCAGCGTGGCCAGCAGTGCGGCAGCGACCTCGTGCCCGACCGCATCGGTGATCGAGATCTGCAGCGAGTCGCGGCCCAAGGCGTAGTCGAAGGTGTCCCCGCCCACCGTGGCAGCCGGCTCCAGCCAGCCCGCCAGGGTGAACTGGCCGGCCTCGCAGGTGAAGGCACTGGGCAGCAGCCGGCGCTGGATCTCCGCGGCCAGCGAGAACGGCGTCGTCCGCTGACCCCACTCGAACAGGTCGGTGTGCCGGCGGTTGGCGATGACGACGTACGCCAGGGCGTGGCCGGCGGCGGCGACGTCCACCATGGTCTGCTCGTCGGGCATCTCGGGCAGCAGCAGGTCGAGCACGCCCATCGCGTCCCCGCGGTCGGTGACCGGCACGATCATTCGCGCGCCGCCCTCGACCGGGCTGACGTCGGGCTGCTGGGTGCGCAGCACCCGGCCGTGCACGGTGCCGTCGAGTGGCACGGCCTCCGCGAGCTCGGCGCCGCGGGCCCGGCCATCAGCTGCGGCCGCCGACGCCGGGCCGAGCCGGACGAGGGCATGGCCGCTGAAGTCGGCGATCAAGAAGGTGACGGCGCTGGCTCCCGAGAGGACCGCCAGTTCCTCGGCCACCGCCGCGACGGCGTTGATGGGTGCCGACGCCTCGACCCGCTCGAGGAGGGAACGCAGATCGAAGCGGGGGCTCACGTCGGGCCTTCTCCAGTCCGGTTCACAGGGCGGGCACGACGCTGCCGGGCCGTCCGGTCGGACGACCCGGCAGCGGGGTGTTCTGTCAGGAAGCTGCCTTGGTCTCCCAGAAGATCTTGTCGATCTGGGCGATGTAGTCCAGCAGCTTCTGACCCTCGGCCGGGTCCATGCTGCCCTTGCCGCCGGCCGCACCGGCCTGCTTGGTCGCCTTGTTGAACAGCTCGTGCAGCTCGGGGTACTTCTCGAAGTGCGGGGGCTTGAAGTAGTCGGTCCACAGCACCCACAGGTGGTGCTTGACCAGCTCCGCCCGCTGCTCCTTGATCATGATCGCGCGGGTGCGGAAGACCGGGTCCTCGTTGCCCTGGTACTTCTCCTGGATGGCCTTGACGCTCTCGGCCTCGATGCGGGCCTGGGCCGGGTCGTACACGCCGCAAGGGAGGTCGCAGTGCGCGGTGGCCTCCACGGCGGAGAACATGCGGAACAAGCGCATGGGGTTCCTCCGGGAATCGTGGACAAGGGGGTCGTCTGGGACCCTACTCGCGGTGATCAGCGAGAACACGTCGAGCGGGCCCGCCGGCGGCCACCTGCCCGGGCTGCCCACTCGCTGGGTGTCCGCGCGGGTCACCGGCCCGTCGATGTCACCGACGGTGCGGCACGGGGACCTGCTGCTGGTCCGCCGGCTGGGCCCCGGCGCGCCGGTGCGGCCCGGCGAGGTCGTGCTGGCCCGCTTCCCCCGCCGTCCGGACCTGCTGGTCGTCAAGCGGGCCAAACGAGCCGTTCCCGGCGGGCACTGGGTGGAGGGGGACAACCCGCTGGTGACCGACGACAGCCGCGCCTTCGGTCCGGCCGTGGTGGTGGGCCGGGCGGTCTTCCGCGTCTGGCCGCGACCGGGTCGGCTGGGGCGGCCGCCGGGCGCGCCCGACTGACGGCGCCGATCTGCTCTACGCTCCCGGATCCATGGGCTCCGTGCAGAGTGGCACTCCCGACCGGTTCGCCGACGACCCCGCCTTCGCCGTCCACGAGGACGGCAAGCTGGTCGTCCGGGCGACGCGGCCGATCGAATCGATCGACGACCTCGCGCTCACCTACACGCCCGGCGTTGCCCGCGTGTCGAGCGCGATCGCCGCCGAACCGGCGCTCGCCCGCCGGTACACCTGGGCGCACCGGGTGGTGGCGGTGATCAGCGACGGGACGGCGGTGCTCGGCCTCGGCGACATCGGCCCGGCCGCGGCGCTGCCGGTGATGGAGGGCAAGGCCTGCCTGTTCAGCGAGTTCGCCGGCCTGGACGCCGTCCCGATCGTGCTCGCCACCACCGACGCGGACGCGATCGTCGAGATCGTCACGGCCCTCGCGCCGTCCTTCGGCGGCATCAACCTCGAGGACATCAGCGCACCCCGCTGCTTCGACATCGAGGCCCGGCTGCGGGACCGGCTGGACATCCCGGTCATGCACGACGACCAGCACGGGACGGCGATCGTCCTGCTGGCCGCGATGCGCAACGCCGCCCGGGTGACCGGCCGCAGCCTGGAAGACCTGCGTGTGGTCGTGGCGGGGGCCGGCGCCGCCGGCGTCGCCTGCGCCAAGATCCTGCTCGAGGCCGGCGTCGGTGATCTCGCCGTCGCCGACTCCAGAGGGGTGCTGCACACCGGCCGCCAGGACCTCACCGGCATGAAGCGCTGGGTGGCCGAGCACACCAACCAGGCCGGGTTCGCCGGGTCGATGGTGGGGGCGCTGGAGGGCGCGGACGTCTACGTCGGGCTGTCCGGTGGGTCGGTGCCGGAGGCCGCGATCGCCACCATGGCCGAGAACTGCATCGTGTTCTCGCTGGCCAATCCGACGCCGGAGGTCGATCCGGCGATGGCGGCCCGGTACGCCGCGGTGGTGGCCACCGGCCGCAGCGATCTGCCGAACCAGATCAACAACGTGCTCGCCTTCCCCGGCGTCTTCCGCGGGGCCATCGACGCCGGCGCCACCAGCATCACCGAGGAGATGAAACTGGCCGCGGCCACCGCGATCGCCGACGTGGTGGGCGACGAGGTGCGCACCGACTACATCGTGCCCAGCCCGCTGGACCGCCGGGTGGTCACCGCGGTCGCCGAGGCGGTCGCCGCCTGCGCCCGGCGGGAGGGCGTCACCCGCTGAGCCCGCCGACCGGGGTCGGTGGTTCCACCCCGGACAGCACGGCCGCCACGTTGCGCACCGCCAGCCGGCACATCGCGCTGCGCGTGCGGTCCCCGGCGCTGCCGAGGTGCGGGGTCAGCACCACCTGCTCCAGGGGCAGCAGCCGCGGGTCGACGTGCGGCTCGTCCTCGAACACGTCCAGTGCGGCGCCGCCGAGCCGGCCGGTGGCGAGGGCACGGAGCAGCGCGTCGGTGTCCACGATCCCGCCGCGCGCGGTGTTGACCAGCAGGGCGCCGGGCCGCATCCGGGCGAGCGCGCCGTCGTCGATCAGGTGCTGGGTCTGCGGGGTCAGCGGGCAGTGCAGGGTGACGACGTCGCTGCCGGCCAGCAGCTCGGGCAGCTCGCGGAACTCGACGGCCTGCTCCTCCTCGGTCAGAGGAGTGCGGGTGGGCGTGGCCAGCACCCGCATGTCGAACCCCCGTGCCCGCCGGGCCACCGCTCGACCGATCCGGCCGTAGCCGATGACGCCCAGGGTGGCGCCCGCAGACAGGTCCAGGCCGGTCATCATCCGGGGACCCCACACCCACGGTGTGCCGGTGCGGAGGAAGCGGTCGCCCTCGGCGATGCGCCGGGCCAGTGCCAGCACCAGGCCCAGGGTGAGGTCCGCGGTGGCGGCGTCCAGCACGCCGGGGGTGTTGGTGACCACGACGTCCCGGGCGTGGGCGGCCGCGACGTCCACGTTGTCGTAGCCCACGGCGACGTTGGCCACCACCCGCAGGCCCGGCCCGGCAGCGTCCAGGACGGCGGCGTCCAGCCGCTCGGTGAGCGTGCTGATCACGGCGGCCGCACCCGCCACGTCGCGCAGCAGCTCGGCCCGGGAGGGTGGCTCCTCCCGCCCGGCGACGACCGGCCGGCCGAGCGCGGCAACGGCCGCCATGGCGTCGTCGGTCAGCTGCCGGGTGACGTACACGTGGCCGGTCACACCGGCAGACCGTAGTGGCCGGTCAGCGGGACAGCGCGAGCAGTTGCACGATCGGGTCCAGGGCGCTGCGGGCGGCGGTGTTGAGGTAGAGGAAGGCGAGGGTCAGCAATCCGAACAGCGGCACCAGCACCGCCTTCTCCACTGTCGCGCCGGTACGCAGGTGGATCGGGGACAGCCGGCTGCGCCGCAGCAGCCAGAGCAGTGGCACAGGTACGCCCTCCTTGGTCAGGAGGTCCCCCGCGATGTGGGCCAGCACGCCGAGGGCGACCGCCCAGGGCAGCCACACCGGGCCCGCACCGTGTTCCAGGAGCAGCCAGGCACTGCCCCAGGACAGCACCAGGTTGCCGATCACGGTGTTCTCCGCCCGGCCGGGGATGACGAAGTTCAGCGCGCGCAGCGCCAGCCCGATCGCCAGGGCGAGCACCAGCAGGGTGGACCAGTAGGCCGCGGAGGCGGCCAGGGCGAGCAGCCCGAAGAGCACCGGGCCGAGGACGGCGTCGTGCGTTCCCCAGCGGTGGCCCCGGGCGACGGTGCCGACCACGCCGGAGGGCAGGTCGGTCAGCGGGCCCCACATCCGCGAGATGGTGGTGCCCTGCTGGTCGAGGTCGGGGAGCATGGCGAAACCGCCCACGGCCGAGACCCAGGCGACCTGCGCGACCGTGCCCTGGACCGGTGCCCAGGGCAGGGTGGCAGCCCCGGCGGCGAGACCGGACAGCGCGTGTGAGTGACCGAGCACCTACCCAGCGTCGTCCCGGCGAGCACAGCGACGCGGGAGGCGCGCCACGATGCCGACGCAGGACGCCCCGCGAGGGCCAGACGCCGGGACGGGGCCGCAGGCTCCTCCCGGTGGCTGAGCGGAACGGCTCCAGCTCAAGTGGGGGACGCCCCCTGGCCGCGGTGCGATCCGCAGGATCGCAGTGTCACGGACGCCCCGCGAGGGCCAGACGCCGGGACGGGGCCGCAGGCTCCTCCCGGTGGCTGAGCGGAACGGCTCAGCCCAGGTGGGGGACGGCACCTGGCCGCGGTGCGATCCGGAGGATCGCGGTGTCACAGCGGTGCGATCCAGAGGATCGCAAACTAATCGTCGTCGGTGCCGCCGCGGGCCAGCCAGGTGGCCAGCCGCTCGACCGGCACCTCGAACTCCGGGTGCTCGTCGACGAAGGCCTGCAGCTGGTCGGCCAGCCAGGCGAGGGAGACCTCCTCCTCGCCCCGCCGCGCGGCCAGCTCCTCCAGACCCCGATCGGTGAAGTACACGGCGGCTGCCTCAGTCGGCGAAGGCTTCGGCGATCAGCTCGCGCTGCTCGACCTCGTGCACCTTCGCCGAGCCGACGGCGGGGCTGGCCGACGCCTTGCGGCTGACCCGGCGGAG
>JAICZD010000118.1 GCA_025933855.1 Modestobacter sp.
ACCTGGCCGCCGAGCTGGGCGCCCGGACCTACGTGCTCTGGGGCGGCCGGGAGGGCGCGGAGTCCGGCGGCTCCAAGGACGTCGCGGCGGCGCTGGATCGCTACCGCGAGGCGATGGACCTGCTGTGCGGGTACGTGCGCGAGAAGGGCTACGACATCCGGTTCGCCCTCGAGCCCAAGCCCAACGAGCCGCGCGGTGACATCCTGCTGCCCTCGATCGGGCACGCGCTGGCGTTCATCAACGAGCTGGAGGAGCCCGCCCGGGTGGGCCTCAACCCGGAGATCGGGCACGAGGAGATGGCCGGGCTGAACTACGCGCACGGCATCGCCCAGGCGCTCTGGCACGACAAGCTGTTCCACATCGACCTCAACGGCCAGCACGGTCCGCGCTTCGACCAGGACCTGCGCTTCGGCGCCGGCAACCTGCGCGGGGCGTTCTGGGCCGTCGACGTCCTGCTGGGCGGGGGGAGCGGCCGGGTATACGACGGCTACGTGCACTTCGACTACAAGCCGCCGCGCACCGAGGACGTCGAGGACGTCTGGGAGACCGCCCGGGCCTGCATGCGCAACTACCTGATCCTGCGGGACAAGGTCCGGGCCTTCCGCGCCGACCCCGAGGTCGCCGAGGCGCTGGAGGCATCCCGGGTCGGGGAGCTCGCCGTCCCGACGCTGGGCGAGGGTGAGTCGCTGGACGTGCTGCGCGCCGAGGCGTTCGACCCGGCGGCCATGGGCCGCCGCGGCATGCACTTCGAGCGCATCGACCAGCTCGCCATGGAGCACCTGCTCGGCGTCCGCTGACCCGCGACCCGGACTTTATCGGGATAAAGTCCGGGTCAGCGTTCGCGGCCGCGGGGCTTGAGCGGCAGCGGCGGCAGCGGGGGGACGTCGAGGCGCTGGTCCTCGGAGAAGCCGGCGACCTCGCCGAACCGCTGGTGCTCGGCCCAGGCGGCGGCGAACTCGGCGATCTCCTCGCCGGACCGGCCGACGAAGTTCCACCACATCACGATGCGCTCGTCGAACGGCTCGCCGCCGAGCAGCAGCAACCGGGCCGCGCCGTCCGACCGCAGCCGCAGTGACCGCCGGCCGGTGCCGAGATAGAGCATCGCGCCGGGGGCCATCGGGGTGCCCTCGACATCGGCGCCCCCCGAGGCGGTCAGCACGGCGTACTCGAAGTCCGGTTCCAGCGGCAGTTCCACGTCCGCGCCGGCGGCCAGTGCCAGGTCCACCCCGACCAGCGGGGTGTACGCCGCGCCCGGTGACGTCGCCCCGCCCATCGAACCCAGGATCACCGTCGCGGACAGCCCGTCGGAGTCGAAGCCGGGCAGCTCGCGGTGGTGCTCGAAGGCCGGGGCGACGTTCCGGGCGGCGTCGGGCAGGGCGACCCACAGCTGCGCGCCGTGCAGGAACCGGGGGTGGACGGCGGGGGAGGTCTCGGCGTGCGCGATGGCGTGCCCGGCCGTCATCAGGGCCAGCTCGCCCGGCCGGATCAGCGCGTCGCTGCCGACCGAGTCGCGATGGTGCACCTCGCCCTCCAGCAGCCAGGACACCGTCTGCAACCCGGTGTGCGGGTGCGGCGGAACCTGCATGCCGGTGGTGTCCCAGACGTCGTCCGGGCCGTAGTGGTCGACGAACGCCCACGCGCCGACGAGCCGGCGGCCCATCGTGGGCAGCAGCCGGCGCACCCGGGTGCTCTCCCCGAGCAGCACCTCCTTGCCCGGCAGCAGGTCCAGCACCGGACGGGCGGTCGTGGCGGTCAGCCCGCCCAGCTCGTGGGCGGCGGGCCGGCGGTCGAGGTTGCTCATGCCCCGCAGTCCTACTCCTCCGGCCCCGCGCCCGGGGTCCCGCGCGAACGCCGACGTGTCGAACCGTGCGCCGTCACGCCTCCCAGCGGGCCAGGCCGGGGCCGTCCAGGTCGGGCACGGCGCTGCCCCGGCCGAGCATGCCCATCAGCAGAGCGTCCCCGGACCCGCGGACCTCCGGGTCGCCTGCTTCGCCGTGCGCCCAGTCCAGGTCGGTGGCCACCAGCCGCAGCCCCGCGGCGCGATCCCGGCTGGGGAACGGGCCGCCGAGCCGGACGGCGGCGTCCAGCGCTGCACGCAACGGTTCCGGCGGCGTCGGCCGCGGGCGGTGCAGCGGTCGCCGGACGTCCTGCTGGTGGCTCACCACCTCCACCAGCATCTGCCCGGCCGTGCCGCCCGGCGGGGTCCGCCGCCGGTCGACGGCCCGGCGCCACCCGGCGAGCAGGGTCGGCACCGGCGCCGAGCCCCGCCGGAGCCCGGCCTGCCGCAGGAACCGGTCGACGTCGAAGCCGGCCCGCACCAGCCCCACGACCGCGGTGCTGATCGGCGTGTCGGTGGCCATGGTCAGGTGCCCGACCACGTCCCGCACCCGCCATCCCGCGCACAGCGTGGCCGCGGTCCACTCCTCCGGGCGCAGCTCCTCCAGCAGGGCCAGCACCGCGCGCCGCTCCGCCGCCACCTGGGCCCACAGCCCGTCGTCGTCCACACCGCGACCGTGCTGGCTGCGGAGCCGGACGGCAAGCCAGCACACCGGCCCCACGACCGCCTGGGATGCTGGGGGCCTATGAGCGCACCGCTGAACCTGGTCAACCTCGAACGGGTGCACAAGGCGCACGGCACCACCGTCCTGCTCGACGACGTGTCCCTCGGTGTCGCCGCCGGTGAGCGGATCGGCGTCGTCGGCCGCAACGGCGGCGGGAAGTCCACCCTGCTGGACGTGCTCACCGGCGCCCAGCAGCCCGACGCCGGCCGGGTCACCCGGCGCGGCGACATCGCCCTCGGCGTGCTCGACCAGTCCGGCACGCTGCCGCCCGGGGAAACGGTCCGGGACGTCGTCCTGCCGCCGTCGATGTTCGCCGCCGAGCACGAGTGGGCCGGGGACCCCGCCGTCCGCTCGGTGCTGGCCGGCCTGGAACTGGACCGGATGGGTCTGGACGCCCCGGTGGCGCCGATGTCCGGCGGGGAGCGCCGGCGGGTGGCGCTGGCCGCCCAGCTGGTCCGGCCGCTGGACCTCCTCGTGCTCGACGAGCCCACCAACCACCTCGACGTCGAGGGCGTGGCCTGGCTGGCGGAGTACGTGCGGCAGCGGACCGGCGGGCTCGTCGTCGTCACCCACGACCGCTGGTTCCTCGACGAGGTCTGCACCACCACCTGGGAGGTCGCCGACGGAACCGTCCACTCCTACGAGGGCGGCTACTCCGCGTACACGCTGGCGCGCGCCGAGCGGGCCCGGATCTCCGCGGTCACCGAGGAACGCCGGCTCAACCTGGTCCGCAAGGAGCTGGCCTGGCTGCGGCGCGGGCCGCCGGCCCGCACCAGCAAGCCGAAGTTCCGGATCGAGGCCGCGCAGGCGCTGATCGCCGACGAGCCGCCGGCGCGGGACTCCCTGGCGCTGGCCGGATTCGCCGCCCGGCGGCTGGGCCGGACCGTCTACGACGTCGAGGACGTCGACTACGCGGTGCCCACCGACGAGGGCCCGCGGATGCTGTTCCGCGACCTGACCTGGCACGTCGGGCCCGGCGACCGGATCGGCATCGTCGGGGTCAACGGCGCGGGGAAGACCTCGCTGCTCAAGCTGCTGGTCGGGGAGACCCGGCCGGACGCCGGAACCGTCGTCGTCGGCCAGACCGTCGCGCCGGCCTACCTGTCCCAGCACGTCACCGAGCTGCCGCCGCGCGCCCGGGTGCTCGAGGCGGTGCAGGACGTCGCCCGGATCGCCCGGATCGGGAACCAGGAGATCTCGGCGTCCTCGCTGGCCGAGCGCTTCGGGTTCGCGGCCAACCGGCAGTGGACGCCGGTGGGCGACCTGTCCGGCGGCGAGCGGCGGCGGCTGCAGCTGCTGCGGCTGCTGATGGCCGAGCCCAACGTGCTGCTGCTGGACGAGCCGACCAACGACCTGGACATCGACACCCTGACCGCGCTGGAGGACCTGCTCGACGGCTTCCCCGGCACCGTCCTGGTGGTCAGCCACGACCGGTACTTCGTCGACCGGGTCTGCGACACCGTGGTGGCGCTGCTCGGCGACGGAACCCTGGCGGCGCTCCCCGGCGGGGTCGAGGAGTACCTGGCCCGGCGGGCGGCCGGTGGCGCACCGCTGACCACGGCCGCCGGCGGTTCGACTGGCGAGGCGGCGCGGGCAGCGCCGCCGGTGAGCTCCGCGGCCGAGGTGCGGGCGGCGCGCAAGGAGGCCGCCCGGCTCGAGCGGCGGATGCTCCAGCTCGACGCGGACGAGAAGCGGCTGCACGAGCAGCTGGCGGCCGCGGCCGCCGACTACGCCCGGGCCGCCGAGCTCGACGCCCAGCTCACGGCGGTGCAGGCGGAGAAGGACCAGGTGGAGACCGACTGGCTGGCCGCCGCGGAGGCCGCCGAGGGCTGACGGGGGGCCCGGTCGTCGGCCAGGATGCCGAGGGAGCCCGGGTAGGCTGGCCGCAGATCTCCCCGAGCCGCCGACCCGACGACCCCCGGGAGCCACATGACCGAGCGCGCCAGGTCATGCGATCGCGCAGCACCGCCGGTCGCGGCGCCGGCGGGTTGACCGCGTGACCGCCCTGCTCGTCCTGCACCTGCTCGCGGCGCTGGCGGCGCCGCTGCTCGTCCGCTGGTGGGGGCGGCAGGCGTTCCTCGCGCTGGCGCTCGTGCCGGCCGCGGCCTGCGGCTGGGTGCTCGGCCGGCTGGGCACGGTCACCGGGGGTGGTGACGTCCGGGAGACGACGTCCTGGGTTCCGGTGCTCGGGCTGGACGTCGCGCTGCGGCTGGACGCGCTCGCGCTCACCCTGGCCGCCCTGGTCACCGGCGTCGGTGCGCTGGTGCTCGTCTACTGCGCGCGCTATTTCGACCCCCGGGAGGAGGGCACCGGGCGGTTCGCCGGCTGCCTCACCGCCTTCGCCGGCTCGATGCTGCTGCTCGTCCTGGCCGACGACCTGTTCGTGCTCTACGTGGCCTGGGAGCTGACCACCATCTTCTCCTTCCTGCTGATCGGCGGGGCGGGAACGCGGCTGGCCGGACGGCGCGCCGCCAGCCAGGCGCTGGTGCTGACCACGGCGGGCGGCCTGGCGATGCTGGTCGGGCTGATCCTGGTCTCCGACGCCAGTGGCACCCACCTGCTGTCGGCGCTGGTGGCCGACCCCGGCGACGGCACGGTCATGGTGGTCGGCACGCTGCTGGTCCTGACCGGGGCGGTCACCAAGTCGGCGATGGTGCCGTTCCACTTCTGGCTGCCCGCGGCGATGGAGGCCCCCACCCCGGTCAGCGCCTACCTGCACGCCGCCGCCATGGTGAAGGCCGGCATCTACCTGGTCGCCCGGCTCGCCCCGGGGCTGTCCGACGTCCCGGGCTGGCGGCCGGTGCTGCTCGTCCTCGGCCTGGCCACCATGCTCGTCGGCGGGTACCGCGCGCTGCGGCAGCACGACCTGAAGCTGCTGCTGGCCTTCGGCACGGTCAGCCAGCTCGGGTTCCTGATGGTGCTGGTCGGCGCCGGGAGCCGGGAGCTGGCGTCGGCCGGGCTGGTGATGACCGTCGCGCACGCGCTGTTCAAGTCCACCCTGTTCCTCACCGTGGGCGTGATCGACCACGCCACCGGCGTCCGCGACCTGCGGCAGCTGTCCGGCCTGGGCCGCCAGCTCCCGGTGCTGGCGGTCATCGGCTCGCTGGCCGCCGCCTCGATGGCCGGCCTGCCGCCGCTGCTGGGCTTCGTCGGCAAGGAGGCCGCGTTCACCGCCTTGGCGGACGGCGGGCTGCCGGACCGCACGGCGGCGCTGCTGGTGCTGGCCGGGCTGGTCGCCGGGTCGGTGCTGACCGCCGCCTACAGCGCCCGCTTCCTGTGGGGGGCCTTCGCGCGCAAGCCCGCCCTGCCCGACGCCGCCCCACCGGTGGCCCATGCCCCCGGACCGCTCTTCCTGGCCGCGCCCGCCGTCCTCGCCGTCCTCGGGCTTCTCGCCGGCGTCGCCGCACCGCTGGTGGACCACCTCGTCGCCGCCTACGCCGACACGCTGCCGCTGATCGCGCCGGAGGCCGAGCACCTGGCGCTGTGGCACGGGCTGCAGCCGGCGCTGGGGCTCTCGGCGCTGTCGCTGCTCGGCGGCGCCGCGCTGTTCGCGACCCGGGCCCGGGTGTCGGCGGTGCAGCAGCGGATGTCGCTGCGCGCCTCGGCCGACGAGAGCTACTGGAACGTGCTGCAGGGACTGGACCGGCTGGCGGTGCTCACCACCGGCACCACCCAGCGCGGCTCGCTGCCGGCCTACCTCGGCACCATCCTGGTCGTCGTCCTCGCGCTGCCGGGGTCGGTGCTGCTGTTCCGCGCGCCGTGGCCGGAGGAGTGGCGGGCCTGGGACACCCCGATCCAGGCCATGGTCGGGGTCGTCGTGCTGATCGCCGCCGCACTGGCCCTCCGGATCCGCCAGCGGCTGTCCGCCGTCCTCGTCGTCGGCGTGACCGGCTACGGCCTCGCGGTGCTGTTCGCGTTGCAGGGCGCACCGGACCTGGCGCTCACCCAGTTCCTGGTCGAGACGCTGACCCTGGTCACCTTCGTGCTGGTGCTGCGCAAGCTGCCCAAGGACATCACCGAACGGCACCGACCGCGCGAACGCGTCGCCCGGGGGCTGCTCGCCGGCGCCATGGGGGTGCTGATGGGCTGCGTCGGCGCGGTGGCGCTGGCCTCCCGGACCGCGACCCCCGTCTCGGTCGACTACCCCCACGAGGCCTACACGTTCGGCGGCGGGAAGAACGTCGTCAACGTCATCCTGGTCGACCTGCGGGCCTGGGACACCCTCGGGGAGATCTCGCTGCTGGTCGTCGCCGCCACCGGCGTCGCCAGCCTGGTCTTCCTGCGGCGCCGGACCGGGGTGGTCCAGCGGGCCGGGGAGGAGCTGACCGGTACCGCCGGGACGCCGGCCGCCCGGGCGCCCCGCGGCCGCTGGCTGAGCGCGAGCGCGACCCTGGCGCCGCAGCGGCGGTCGGTCGTGCTCGAGGTCGTCACCCGGCTGCTGTTCCACACGATCGTCGTGTTCTCCGTCTACCTGCTGTTCTCCGGCCACAACGAGCCCGGTGGTGGCTTCGCCGGCGGCCTGGTCGTGGGGCTCGCGCTGGTGCTGCGCTACCTGGCCGGCGGCCGGTACGAGCTGGGCGAGGCCGCTCCGGTCGATCCGGGCCTGCTGCTGGGCGCCGGGCTGCTGCTGGCCGGCGGCACCGGCGTGGTCGGCCTGGCCCTGGGCAGCGAGGTGCTGCAGACGGCGATCCTGCACGCGACGCTGCCGGTGCTCGGCGAGGTCAAGCTGGTGACCTCGCTGTTCTTCGACGTCGGCGTCTACCTCATCGTCGCGGGCCTCGTGCTCGACGTGCTGCGCAGCCTCGGCGCCGAGCTCGACCGCGCCGAGGACGAGGGCGACCCGATCGAGCTCGCTCCCGGAGAGTCGGTGCTGCGATGACCCCCACCGTCGTCCTGCCCGTGGTGATCGGCGGGCTCTATGCCGCCGGCGTCTACCTGCTGCTGGACCGCAGCCTCACCCGGGTGCTGCTCGGCTTCCTGCTGCTGGGCAATGCGACCAACCTGCTGCTGCTGTCCACCGGCGGCGTGGCGGGGCTGGCGCCGATCGTCGGCATCAGCGCTCCGGAGCAGATGAGCGATCCGCTGCCGCAGGCGCTCATCCTCACCGCCATCGTGATCACGTTCGGGGTCTCCGCGTTCATGCTCGCGGTGATCTACCGGTCCTGGCGGCTGGTCCGCCAGGAGGTGGTCGGGGTCGACGAGGAGGACCGCCGGGTGGCGGCCCAGCGCCGCACGGACGCCGACGACCTGGACCCCGACCAGCTCGCCCCCGAGGACCGGCCCGCCGGGCACGCCGACTCCGCGGCCGGCCGGGCGCCCACCGACCTGCAGGTCGAGCGGCTGCTGGCCGACCGGTTCTCCGGCATCGCGTCCGACGACGTCGAGCTGCCGCCCACCCACCCGGGTCAGCAGTGACCGGAACCTCGCTGACCAGCGTGCTCGCCCCGCTGCCGGTCCTGCTGCCGCTGCTCGGCGCCGCCGGTGCGCTGCTCGTGGGCCGGCACCCGCGCACCCAGCGCGGGGTCAGCCTGGCCGTGCTCAGCGCGGTGGTCGTGGTCTCGGTGGTGCTGCTGTTCCGCACCGACGCCTCGGGCGCCGTGGCGGTCGCGGTCGGCGGGTGGACGCCGCCGCTGGGCATCGTGCTGGTCGTCGACCGGCTGTCGGCGCTGATGCTGGTCGTCGCCTCGACCGTGGCGCTGGGGGTGCTCGCCTTCGCCGTCGGGCAGGGCTCGGCGGACGGCGACGAGGAGACGCCGCTGTCGATCTTCCACCCGACGTTCCTGGTGCTGGTCGCCGGCGTGAGCAACGCCTTCCTGGCCGGTGACCTGTTCAACCTCTACGTGGGCTTCGAGATCCTGCTGATGGCCAGCTACGTGCTGCTCACCCTGGGCGGGACGGCGCCGCGGATCCGGGCCGGCATCACCTACATCGTGGTGAGCCTGACCAGCTCGCTGATCTTCCTGGCCGCGATCGGCCTGGTCTACGCCTCGACCGGCACGGTGAACATGGCGCAGCTCGCCGTCCGGCTCGGGCAGCTGCCGTCCGGTACGCAGCTGCTGCTGCAGTCGATGCTGCTGATCGCCTTCTGCATCAAGGCGGCGGTGTTCCCGCTGTCGGCCTGGCTGCCCGACAGCTACCCGACCGCTCCGGCACCGGTCACCGCGGTGTTCGCCGGGCTGCTCACCAAGGTCGGCGTGTACGCGATCATCCGCACCCAGACGCTGCTGTTCCCCAGCGGCGCCCTGGACGGCGTGCTGATGTGGGCCGCGCTGGCGACCATGCTGGTGGGCATCCTGGGCGCGGTCGCGCAGACCGACATCCGCCGGATCCTGTCCTTCACGCTGGTCAGCCACATCGGCTACATGATCTTCGGCATCGGGCTGGCCTCCCGGGCCGGGCTGGCGGGGGCCATCTTCTACGTGGCGCACCACATCGCCATCCAGACGACGCTGTTCCTGGTGGCCGGCCTGGTGGAGCGGCAAGGCGGCTCGACGGCCGTCGACCGGCTCGGTGGCCTGGCGCGCCGGTCGCCGCTGCTGGCGGTGCTGTTCTTCGTGCCGGCGATGAACCTGGCCGGCGTTCCGCCGCTGTCGGGGTTCATCGGCAAGCTCGGGCTGCTGCAGGCCGGCGTGGCCGACGGCGGCACCGTCGCCTACGTGCTGGTCGCCGGTGGCGTGGTGACCAGCCTGCTCACGCTGGTGGCCATGTCACGGGTCTGGACCCGTGCGTTCTGGCGGCCGCCGACCCAGGAGCCGGCGGCCGACAGCTCCGGGGCCGCGGCGGCCGATGCGGGGCTGCGGAACGGCGGGGCCGACGCGGAGCCCGTGCTCGTCCCCGCCGGAGGCGGCCCGGAGGGGCCCGACGACGCCGCCGGCCCGGCGGCCGCGGTGACCGCGTCCGCCACGGCGCCCCCGGAGCGGCGGCGCGCGGCCC
>JAICZD010000136.1 GCA_025933855.1 Modestobacter sp.
CGCAGCATCCGGCGCAGCCGGCCGGCCGTCTCGGGAGCCGCGATGTCGGCGTAGAAGTACCGCATCCGTCCCTCGACCGACCTGCCGGTGAGGTAGGCGTGGTAGTGGTGCAGCGACGCCGCGATGGACAGGTCACCGGGGTCGCGGAACTGGTGCGCGGCGGTCCGGGCGAACTCGTCGGCGTACCGCTCCTCCAGTTCCAGCAGCACGTCCCGGCGCTGGGTGTGCGGGACGTGCTTGAACTTGTTCGTCATGGTCCGGTCGAAGCCCTTGAACACCAGCTCCCGGTTGTTCTTGCCCCCGCTCATCACCGGGCGGTCGAACCCCCCGGTGGCACCGAGGCCGAGCTTCGCCGTCGACAGGAAGAACTTGGCCAGCCCGTTGCTGTGGAAGAACATCCCCGGCCCGACCGGCCGGCCGAAGAAGACGTCGTCGTTCAGGTACAGGTACTGCTCGCTCAGGCCGGGGAGGTGGTGCAGCTGCGACTCGATGGCGTGCGAGTTGAAGGTCGGCAACCGGCCGCGGTCGCCGAACAGGTCCTTGTGGTCGACGACCGTGATGCGCGGGTTGTCGACGTCGAGCCAGGACGGCACCTGGTCGTCGGTGACCAGGTAGACGTGCCGGACCCAGCCGGCGTACATGTCCAGCGAGCGCAGCGAATAGCGCAGTTCGTCGCGGGAGAGGAACCGGGAGTCGTTGGTGGCGAACTCGTTGAGCACGTCGCCCGTCACCGCCGCTGAGACAGCGGACTTGCGGTCCCGCCAGG
Organism: Modestobacter sp.; assembly: GCA_025933855.1. GTDB lineage: Bacteria > Actinomycetota > Actinomycetes > Mycobacteriales > Geodermatophilaceae > Modestobacter. The sequence goes on from JAICZD010000136.1 coordinate 767, forward strand.
CGTCGTCGCTGCCGTCGACCCAGGTGTAGACGGCGTCGATCGGGAAGTCGACGTCGAACACGTGCCGGCTGGACAGCGTCGGCAGGGTCGGCCGGGTGGCGCCGTCGACGGTCCGACGGACGGGCTCACGGATTGCGGCGGGGATGGCGTCCGCCCAGCGGTTGCGCCGCGGCGCGACCCAGGAGCCCGCCGCCAATGGCTCGCCGACCAGATCGGCGGGGGCGTCGGCGTCCAGGACGCTCCAGAACTCCAGGACGCAGCCCAGCTCCGGTCCGCTGAGCGCTTCGGCAGAGCCGGCTGCCGCATACACCTGGAACACGGCGTAGCCGGTGGCGTCGTCGGCGAAGGACGACCCCCCGAGCCGGGCGCTGGGACGGTCGCGCCCGGGGTGGACCTCCCGCAGGTAGACCGGCAGCCGTTCGCCGCTCGTCAGCAGCGCCTCCCGGACGGCGGTGCGGTCGGTCGCGGAGACCGCGATGACCCGTCGCTGCTGCGGCGCGGCGTCCACCACGACGAACTCCACGCCGGCCTGCTCGAGCGCGTCGGCGACGAAGGATGCGTTGTCCGCCAGCACCGTGTGCGCCTGGAACCGCTCCACCGGGCGGGCGAGGAACCGCTCGCCCCGGTAGTCGACGGCCGCCACCGGGACGTCGACGGCGCCCGCCGCCCGCTCCTCCATCCGCTGCAACCGGGCTCCCCGCAGGCGGCGCTGCACCGGGGTGGCGCCGTACCCGAGGTCCCGCACCAGCCGCCACACCGGCGCCGGCAGGGCCCGGTAGGCCCGCTGCTGCAGCTTCTTCGGCACCCGTGCCGTCGCCGACCTGCTCACTTGTCTCCCTCGTCTTCTTCCGCGTAGGCGGCGAGCACCTCGGGCATCGGACCGTCGGCCACCAGCCGGCCCTGCCGCAGGTAGAGCCCCCGGGTGCAGAACCGGCGCAGGTCTCCCTCGCTGTGCGAGACCAGGAACAGCGTCCGGCCGGCTGCGACGAGCTCGTCCATGCGGGCGTAGCACTTGCGCTTGAACGCCTTGTCCCCGACGGCGAGCACCTCGTCGACGAGGATGATCGGCTCCTCCAGCCGGGACACCACGGCGAACGCCACCCGGACCTTCATGCCGCTGGACAGGTGCTTGTAGGGCGTGTCCAGGAAGTCGGCCATCTCGGCGAAGGCGACCATCTCGTCGAACCGCTCGGCGATGCTCTGCTTGGACATCCCGTGCAGCCCGGCGGTCAGGGCGATGTTGTCCCGGACGGTGAGGTCGTTGACGAACCCGCCGGTGATCTCGATCAGCGGCGCCACCCCGGTGGCGACGTCCACGGCGCCGGCGTCGGGGAGCATCACCCCGGCGATGAGCTTCAGCAGCGTCGACTTGCCCTGACCGTTGCGGCCGACCACGCCGATCGCCTCGCCCGGCCGGACGTCGAAATTCACGTCCCGCAGCGCCCAGAACTCGTCGGTGCGCAGCCCGCCCTCCCCGCGGAGGACCCAGTCCCGCAGGCTCCGGTGCCGCCGGCCGCGGGAGAAGCGCACGCCGGCGCCGCGCACGGCGATCACCGGGTCGGTCGCGGTCGGCATCAGATCTCCTTCAGCACGGTGCGCTCCAGCCGGGCGAAGACCGCCCAGCCGACGAGCAGCACGACCGCGGAGACCAGGGCGGACAGCCCGACGTGCGCCCAGTGCACGTGCCCCGGGAAGAACCCGGCACGGCAGAGCTCGAAGATGCCCGACAGCGGGTTCAGGGCGAACAGCCCGGCCCAGGGCGCCGGCACATCGGGGACGGCGAACACCACCGGCGAGGCGTAGAAGCCCAGCCGCAGCACGATCCGCACGATCCGCTCCAGGTCCCGCACCAGCACGACCAGCGGCGCGAGCAGCAGCCCGATGCCCAGCAGCAGGACGGCCATGAGCAGCGTCGCGGGGACGAGCAGCAGCACCTGCCAGCTCACCGGCGCCCGGTAGATCAGCACGAACAGGAAGAGCACCGGCAGGCTGAGCAGGAACTCGACCCCCTTGGAGGCCACCACGCGGAGGACCCAGATCTCCCGCGGCACGTTCGTCGACCGGACGAGCTTGGCCTCGCTGTGCAGCGCCTTGGCCGTGTCGGTGACCCCGGAGTTGAACCAGGTCCACGGCAGCAGGCCGGCGAGCAGGAAGACGATGTAGGGCTCCTCCCCGGCCGACCGGTGGAAGACCTGGGTGAAGACGAACCAGTACATGGCGGCCATCAGCAGCGGCTCGAGGACCGACCACACGTAGCCCAGCGCCGAGGAGGCGTACCGCACCTTGAGGTCCCGGCCCACCAGCAGCCGGACCGCCCGGCGCCGCCGCCACAGCGCGGTCACGCGGCCGGCCGGGCGCGGGCCCTCCGCGCGGGAGCCGGCAGGGAGCGGACCGCCCCGCGGGCCGGCCAGCTCCACCACCTCGGCCTGCGTGGTCATCGGCAGCTCCCGGCACCCGGCCCGCGGTGCGGACGGCGACCGACGAGGAAGCCGCTGCCCCAGCTGAGGTGCACGGTGCTGAGCACGACCGGCAGCCAGGCCCGCGCCCGCCAGGACAGCCCCTGTCCCTCCACCACGGAGGCGCCGAGCACACCGGAGGCGTAGGCCAGCGGCGCCAGCCATCCGTAACGGAGAGCGGGCAGCCCGGCCAGCACGCCGAGGATCCCGGCGACCGTGCCGGCGGCGATCGCACCGGCAGCGACCGGGGGCGCCAGGTAGCGGAGGCTGATCGTGTCGGGGTACTGCCGGATGACCTCCCGCCGCCACTTGCCGGTGGAGAAGAACTGCCGGGCCAGCTCCGTCCAGGACGACCGCGGCCGGTAGGTGACGGCCAGCTCGGGGCAGAACCAGACCAGCTCGCCGGCCTGCCGGATGCGGTGGTTGAGCTCCCAGTCCTGGGCCCGGTGGTAGTGCTCGTTGAACCCGCCGAGCCGCTGCAGCACCTCCCGCCGGAAGACGCCGAGGTAGACCGAGTCGGCCGGACCCTCGACCCCGCCGACGTGGAAGCTGCCGCCGCCGAGGCCGACCGGCGAGCTGTACGCCCGGGCGACGGCCTGCTCGAAGCCGGTGACCCCGACCGCGAGCATCAGCCCGCCCACGTTCGCCGCACCGGTGGACATCAGCAGGCCGACGGCGCGCTGCAGGTAGCCGGGGAGCAGCACGCCGTGCCCGTCGACGCGGGCGACGATGTCGTGGCTGGCCGCCTGGACGGCCACGTTGAGCCCGGCCGGCGTCCGCCCCGTGGGGTTGCGGACGAGCTTGACCCGGGTGTCGGAGGCGGCCAGCTCCCGGGCCACGTGGTCGGTGGCGTCCCGCGAGGGGCCCAGGGCGATGATCAGTTCCATCTCGCCGAGGTACTTCTGCGCCAGGATCTCGGCCACGCTGTCCGCCAGGTGCCGGGCCTCGTTCAGCACCGGCATCACCACCGACACCGAGGGCCAGGCGCGACCGTCGGAAACCATCCCCCGGGCGACCGAGTGGCCGCCCGTCGCCGGTGCCCAGGTGTCCGTCATGGGTCGTGACTTTAAGTCCGCGTTTGACTCCGATCCGCACGCGACGAGCGATTTGGCAGTTTCTGCCCGAGGCGACACGACCCTCGCAGCTCACCCGTCACGGTCGTCACAGGAACCCCGTGCCGCAGCGACGGACCGTCCCGTCCACCCGGTGCGCTACAGCAGGCGGTTGGTGGCCGCCCAGCGGGTGAGCTCGTTGCGGTTGGACAGCTGCAGCTTGCGCAGCACGTTGGACGCGTGGGACTCCACGGTCTTCACCGAGATGAACAGCCGGCTGCCGATCTCCCGGTAGGTGTAGCCGCGGGCCAGCAGCTGCATGACCTCCCGCTCCCGGGCCGAGAGCAGGTCCAGACCGGGATCGACCCCCTCCTCCGCGGCCGGGGCCGGGGTGGCCGGGCCGGTGGCGGCGAAGGCGTCGAGGACGAAGCCGGCCAGTCGGGGGCTGAAGACCACGTCGCCGTCGGCCACCCGCTGAACGGCGGCCCGCAGGTCCGGGCCGGAGATGGTCTTGGTGACGTACCCGCGCGCACCGGCGCGGATCACCGCGATCACGTCCTCTGCCGCGTCCGACACCGACAGGGCCAGCCAGCGGGTGGCGGGCAGCTCGGCACGCAGTGCCTCCAGCACGGCTCGCCCGCCGCCTCCCGGCAGGTGGACGTCGAGCAGGACGACGTCCGGCGCCGCCGCGCGGATGCCCTCCACGGCCGTGACGACGTCGGCGGCCTCCCCCACCACGTGCACGCCCTCCCCCAGCTCGGCGCGCACCCCCGCCCGCACCATCGCGTGGTCGTCCACGAGGAAGACCCGTATCGGCCCGGGGTCCACCGTCGGATCGGCAGTCATGCCGTCGCCTCCATCCGTTCGCCGCGGGGCAGGCACAGCTCGACCTCGGTGCCCTCGCCGGGAGCCGACCGCACGGACGCCGTCCCACCGGTGCGGAGCAACCGGGCGACCACCGAGTCGCGCAGGCCGCGCCGGTCGGGGGCCACGGTGGTCGGGTCGAAGCCGGCCCCGCGGTCGCGGACGAAGACGACCACCGAGGACGGCGTCACCTCGCTGTAGAGGGAGACGCTCGGCGCCCCGGAGTGCTTGGCGGCGTTCACCACGGCCTCGCGGGTGGCCTGGCCGAGCGCGACCACGGTGTCGTCGACCGGCAGGTCACCGACGACGACCGGTTCGACGGTCACGTCGTGGTCGGCCTCCACCTCCTCGACCAGCCGCGCCACCAGCCCGGCCCACGTGCCACCGGTGGCGACGGTCGGCTCGTAGAGCCAGGTCCGCAGCTCGCGCTCCTGGCTGCGCGCCAGCCGCCCGACGACCTGCGGGGAGTCGGCGTGCCGCTGGATCAGCGCCTGGGTCTGCAGCACCGTGTCGTGCTGGTGCGCGGCCACCGCGGCCCGTTCCTCCGAGCGGATCCGCGCGGTCCGCTCGTCGGCGCGCTGGTCGAGCAGCCGGCGCCAGAGCGGGGCGGTGGCCAGCGCCAGCCCCACCAGGATGACCAGGGTGGCGGAGAAGCCGTTGCGGGCGTTGGCCAGTTGGCCGGTGGTGGCCAGCAGCAGCACCACCCCGCCGACCCCGAGCAGCGCCCCGGCCACCAACCCCCACCGCGTGACGCCGCGGCTGAGGGTGCGGTCGGTGTCGAACTGCCGCCAGATCAGTGCCAGCCCGGCACCGGCCAGCACCAGCGGCAGGACGACGTTGCCACCCCAGCTGACGATGCGACCGCCGATCACCGTCGCGCCCAGCGCGAGCAGGCTCAGCCCCAGCACCTGCCGGCGGCTGGGGAGGTCCTCGTCGTCCGCGGCCGGCTGCGGCGTCGGGTCGGCCCCGGGCTCGGCCACCGGCATGGTCATCCACAGCAACGCGTAGGCGATGATGCCGACGCCGAAGGTGGCCAGGCCGACGAAGACGACCCGCACCAGGAGCGGCTCCACCCGCAGGTGATAGGCGGTGCCGGCCGCGACCCCACCGATCAGCCGGCCGCGGCGCGGACGCACCAGCGGCGGCCGGGGGGCCCGCGCGGCTCGCACGGTGGAGGTCGTCACAGGGTTGATCGTCCCACCGGCGCCGTGCCGGGCACACCGGTGATCACCCGGAGCCGGATCCGGTCGCCAGGATCAGGGTCGGCTCAGGTGGTTCCCCGATACCGGTCGCCGGCCCGGCTGGGCACGCTTGCCGGCATGACTTCGGCAACCCCTCCCCCGGCTCCCCCCAGCTACCCGCCACCGGGCTACCCGCCGCCCAGCGGCGAGCTCCCGCCGACGCCGCCGTCCGGGCTCCCCCCGCGGCCGCCGTTGCGGCGCAGCCGCACCGACAAGGTGATCGGCGGCGTCAGCGGCGGCCTGGGCGAGTACACCGGCATCGACCCCCTGCTGTGGCGGGTGGGCTTCGTCGCGGTGACCCTCGCCGGCGGCACCGGCCTGATCATCTACGCGCTGCTGTGGCTGCTCATGCCGGCCGGCTCCCTGGATCCGGCCACCCAGGCCGCCCGCGGCGAGCGGGAACCCGCCGGTCCCCGCTCTCCCATCCCGGGCATCACCGTCGCCGTCGTGCTCATCGTGGCCGGCATCGGCGTGCTGCTGACCCGGTTCACCGACCTGGACGTCGGCCCACGCGGCTTCCTGGGCACCGCGCTCCTGGTCGTCGGGATCGGGCTGGTCGCCGCCTCGGTGACCGGCGCCGGCCGCGGCGCCAAGGGCGGCCTGATCGCCCTGGGCATCGTGCTGTCGGTGGCCTCGATGCTGGCCACCACCGTGCACTTCGACGGCGGCCACGTAGGGCACGTCGGTGACCGCACGTACCACCCGACGACGGCCGCCGCGGTGCAGCCGCGCTACGACAACGGGCTGGGTGACCTCACGATCGACCTCAGCGACGTCGACCTGACCGCGCTGACCGGCCCGGTCACGACGACGGTGGAGTCCGGCGCCGGCGACGTGCGGATCGTGCTCCCCTCGTCGGCCGACGTGGACATCACCGTGCAGAACGGCGTCGGGAGCGTCGACGTGTTCGGCGACTCGTCGGTCGACGGCTTCTATCCCGGCACCGGGTCGGCGCCGTGGACCGGGGACGGCCGCGCCGAGTTCGCCATCGACGTCCAGTCCGGTCTCGGCGATGTGACGGTGTCCCGTGGCTGACTACAGCGAGTTCCCGACCACGCCCACCCGCTGGCAGGAAAACCTCTGGCCCGAGCCGATCACCACGCCCGAGCCCGAGGTCCCGGCGCCGGCCAAGCGGTCCGTCGACCCGGTCTCCCTGGTCATCGGCGCGGTGTTCGCCGTCCTCGGCCTGCTGGTGACGCTCGGGATCGACCTGCCGGACAGCGTCGTGTGGCACGGCGGGCTGCTGTGGCTGCTGCTCATCGGCGCCGGGGTGGCCCTGCTGGTGACCGAACTGCGCCGGGCCCGCAACCGGCACTGACCGATCCGTTCCGAACCGAGGAGGCACGACGTGGCCCTGACCGAGCAGCTCGGCGCCGACACCCCCACCCGGGTCCGGCACGCGGGGATCGTCCCGGCCGGCGCGGCCGTTCCCGCCGCCGGCCGGCCCGCCTGGTGGGGCCTGGTGCCGCTCACCGCCGGGGCCGCCTCGGTGCCGCTGCTGCTGGTCGACCCGCTGCTCGCCGGGGCGCTGGGCCTGGTCTGCGTGGCGATGGGGCTGCTGGGGGCGCGGACCAGCCAGGGCCGGGAGCGTCGCCGGCACCTGGCGGCGGCGGCCCTGGGGACGGCGACGGTGGTGCTGCTGGTCGGGGCGCTGACCGTGCTCGACACGTCGCTGGGGCAGGTGCTCCCGGACCCGCCCCCGGTCGCCACCGCACCGTCGTCCTGACCCCGCGGCCGAGGAGGCCCGCCGGCGCTCGCCGGCGGGCCTCCCTGCCGTTCAGCGGCGGGTCACTCCCACTCGATGGTGCCGGGGGGCTTGCTGGTCACGTCCAGCACCACCCGGTTGACCTCGGCCACCTCGTTGGTGATCCGGGTCGAGATCCGGGCCAGCACGTCGTAGGGCAACCGGGTCCAGTCCGCGGTCATGGCGTCCTCGCTGGACACCGGCCGCAGCACCACCGGATGGCCGTAGGTGCGCCCGTCACCCTGCACGCCGACCGAGCGGACGTCGGCCAGCAGCACCACCGGGCACTGCCAGATCTCGGCGTCCAGGTGCGCGGCGGACAGCTCGGCCCGGGCGATCGCGTCGGCCTGGCGCAGGATGGCCAGCCGCTCCCGGGTGACCTCGCCGACGATGCGGATGCCCAGGCCGGGGCCGGGGAACGGCTGCCGCCAG
>JAICZD010000175.1 GCA_025933855.1 Modestobacter sp.
CGCCCGAGCTGGACGGGGTGGAGCTGTTCGCGCTGGACGAGGTGTGCCGCCAGCGGGAGCCCGACACGATCGTCAGCCTCCACCGCCGGCTCCGCGGAGCCGGGCCGCGCCGGCTGCGGCTGCTGTCCCGGGTGACCGGTGCCCGGATGCGCGCCTGGGACGAGATCAGCCGGTGCGAGGCGGTCACGAACATCGCCTTCGCCGAGGACCCGATCTCGATCCTGTGCGTCTACGACCGCCGGGAGACGCCGGAGGACGCGCTGGAGCGGGCGCTGCGCACCCACCCCCAGCTGCTCACCGCCGACGGCCGGCGACCCAACCCGTCCTACCAGGACCCGCACGCGTTCCTGGCCACCCTGCCCGTCCCCGAGGAGCCGCTGCAGCGCACCCCGCCGGTCCTCGCCCTCGACGCGGCCACCTCCCTGCCGGACCTGCGGCACCGGCTGGAGCAGGCCCTGCGCGACCGGGCCGGCGACCGGGACGTCGAGGCGGACTTCCACCTGGCCGCCAGCGAGATCGCCGCGAACGCCTTCCGGCACGGGCGCCCACCGGTGTCGGCACGGCTGTGGGCGTCCGCCGAACGCCTCGTGTGCGCGATCTCCGACACCGGCATCTCCTACGCGGACCCGGCCGCGGGGTACCAGCCGGCCCACGGTGACGACCTCGGCCGCGGCGGGATGGGGCTGTGGCTGGCCCGCAAGCTCTGCGACCACGTCGACCTGATCCGCGGGCCGGGCGGGCTGACCGTCCGGCTGGTCACCGCCCTGCGCTGACCGCTCAGCCGCCGTCAGCGCTCGGGCCGAGCTCCCGCACCACCCGCGCCGGATTGCCGACGGCGAGCACGCCGGCCGGCAGGTCCCGGGTCACGACCGCGCCCGCGCCGACCACCGTGTCGGCTCCGATGGTCACCCCGGGCAGCACGATCACCCCGCCACCGAGCCAGACGTTGTCGCCGAGCGTGATGGGCGCCGACCCCTCCCACGCAGCGCGCCGGGCAGCGGCGTCCAGCGGGTGGGTGGCCGTCAGCAGCTGCACGTTCGGGCCCAGCTGCACGTGGTCGCCGATGGTGATCCGGCCGACGTCCAGGAAGATCGCGCCCCAGTTCACGAACGTGTACGCCCCGACGCTGATGTTGTAGCCGTAGTCGCAGCGGAACTCCGAGCGGATCGTGGTGGCGCCGCCGACGGAACCGAGCAGCTCGGCGAGCAGGTCGCGGCGCACCTCGCGGTCGAGCTCGGCGTTGTACCGGGCGGTCAGCTCCGCGGCCCGTCGGCTGTCGTCCCGCAGGTCCGGATCGTCTGCCCGGTAGTCCAGCCCGGCCAGCATGCGGTCCTTCATCTCACCCATGGCAGGGCACGCTATCCGCCCGCCGGACAGCGCACCCGGGACCGGTCAGCTGTGCTCGGTGCGCCGGTGGACCGACTCCTGCGCGGCCTGCGGGGAGCCCTCCCGGCGGTCGATGATGGTGAACCGGTGCCACAACCCCGACAGCTGCAGCGGCCGGGTGACCGCGCTGCTCTGCACGGCCAGCGCCAGCTCGATGCCGCGCGGCTGCCCCATCTTCTGCAGCTGGACCAGGGCGGCGATCCCGGCGGAGTTGAGGAAGGAGACCCCGCCCGCGTCGACCACCACCCGGCGCAGCGGAGTGCCGTTCAGCATGAGGTCGGTCATCGCCCGCACCAGCGGCCGGCGCGCCTCGTCGGTGAGCTCGCCGACGACCGTGATCGTCGCGGTGTCGCCGTCCTGCCGGCAGGTGACCTCGGCCTGCTGCTCCATGCCGGTGTCGTGCCCGGTTCGGGGCGGCTTCATGCCTCCCCGTGCGCCGCCGGGACGCCGACCGGGTCCCCGCCGGTGCCGACCGTCCCGGGGATCGGCCAGGTCAGGCCCGGTCGAGCAGCAGCAGGCTGTAGGCGGCCAGCGAAGGGGCGTCGGTGAACCGGCCGTCGCGGACCATCGCCCGCAGCTCGGTCTCCGGCACGAACGCCTGCTGCATGTCGGCCTCGGTGACCTCCCGGGCGGTCGGCCCCGGGCGCAGGTCGGTGGCCAGCCAGACGTCGAACTCCTGGGTCGACAGCCCCGGGGCCAGGTCGAGGTGTCCCAGGTGGCGCAGGTCGCCGGCGCGCAGCCCGGTCTCCTCGGCGAGCTCCGCGCGGGCCAGCTCGGCCGCCGTTCCACCGCTGCCGGCCGGCCCGCCCTCCACCGACCAGGTGCCCTGCGGGAACTCCCACGCCCGGCGGCCGAGCGGATGGCGGAACTGCTCGACCAGCCAGAAGCCGTTCCGCTCGGCCGGGATGACCAGCGCGAAGTGCGGCCGCTCCACCACCCCGTAGACGCCGGTGGACCCGTCCTCCCGCTCCACGGCGTCCTCCCGCACCCGGATCCACGGGTTGCGGTACACCTCCCGGCTGCTCGTCGTCCGCACAGCGCACAGACTGGCAGACGAGCGACGACGGGTCGGGACGCCGAGGAACGGGGACCTCCGGAGCGGGGAGGGAGACCGCCGATGACCGAGCGCAAGCCATCCGGGATGTCGTTCGAGACCTGGGTGGAGCAGCAGATCCGGCGGGCCCAGGACGAGGGTGCCTTCGAGGGGCTGTCCCTCGCCGGCCGGCCGCTGCCCCGGCGGGACCGGGAGAAGAGCAGCTACGAGTGGGCGCTGGAGTGGGCCAGGCGCGAGGAAGCCGACGTCGCCGTCATGTTGCCCAGCGGCCTGGCCCTGCGCAAGGAGCGCGAGGAGCTGCCCGCGCTGATCGCCCGGCAGACCTCCGAGGTCGCCGTCCGGGCCCTCGTCGAGGCGCACAACGCGCGGGTCGACGAGTACTACCGGCGACCGGTGGAGGGCGTGTGGGTTCCGGTCGGGATGGCCGACGTGGAGGAGACCGTCGCCGAGTGGCGCCGGAGCCGGCCGGTCCAGCAACCCGCGCCGGCCGTTCCGCCGGCCGCCCCGCCGTCCCGCCGCCGTCGGTGGCTGCGGCTGCGGCGCCGCTGACCGCCCCACTCTGCGCTGATGTGTGCCTTACTCTGCGTAGCGACCGCCCGACGAGCGGTCGTCGACCGGGTCGGTCACGGGTATTTGCCTATCAAATCGATGGACATGACCGGTTCACTTCCGTCGCTCGCTCCTCCGCCGACCCTGGCCCAGGAGCCCGACTGGAAGAGGAACCATGGCCCGCACGTCCTTCCACCTCCCGCGTCGCGCCGGTGTCGCGCTCGCCGTCCTGCCGTTGGCCCTGGGTCTGGCCGCGTGCGGAGCGGACGACGCCTCGTCGACCGCTGCGGCCTCGACCGGCGGCGGCGTGGCCGACGAGCTGCGGCTCGGCTACTTCGCCAACGTCACGCACGCCGCGGCCCTGATCGGCGTGCAGCAGGGCTACCTCGCCGACGCCCTCGGCGCGGACACCAAGCTGACCACTCAGGTCTTCAACGCCGGCCCCGACGAGGTGGAGGCGCTGTTCGCCGGCGGTCTGGACGCCGCCTACATCGGGCCGAGCCCGACGGTCAACGCCTACGGCCAGAGCGACGGCGACGCCATCCGGATCATCTCCGGCGCGGCCTCGGGGGGCGCGGAGCTCGTCGTCCGCGACGGCATCGAGTCCGCTGCCGACCTGAAGGGCACCACGCTGGCCAGCCCGCAGCTGGGCAACACCCAGGACGTCGCGCTGCGCACCTGGCTGACCGCGCAGGGGCTGAAGAACAGCGTCGAGGGCGGCGGGGACGTCACGATCGCGCCCACCGCCAACAGCGACATCCTGACCCTCTTCCAGTCCGGGGACCTCGACGGCGCCTGGGTGCCCGAGCCCTACGCCTCGACCCTCGTGCTCAACGAGGGTGGCCACGTCCTGGTCGACGAGAAGGACCTCTGGCCCGAGGGCAAGTTCGTCACCACCCACCTGATCGTGCGGACCGACTTCCTGGAGAAGTACCCGGACACCGTCGACGCCCTGCTGCGGGCCAACGTGGAGTCCGTGCAGTTCGCCACCACCGACCCCGCGGGCGCCAAGGCCGCGGTGAACGCCGGGCTCAAGGCGGCCGGCGGCAAGGAGCTGGCCGGTCCGGTGCTGGACCGCGCCTGGAGCGAGCTGACGGTGACCTACGACCCGATCGCCCCGGCGCTGGCGAAGTCGGCCAAGAACGGGGTGGCGGCCGGCACCACCGCCGACGAGGTCGACCTGGACGGCATCTACGACCTGGCTCCGCTGAACGCCGTGCTGGCCGAGCAGAAGCTCCCCTCGGTCACCTCCGACGGGCTGGGCAAGGAATGACCACCGTGACCCGGCCCGCCGCACGGGCCGATGAGCGGGCAGCGGCCGGTGCAGCGGCCGCCGTCCGGGTGGCGGGGGTCACCCAGCGGTTCGACCGGGTGGGGCCGCCGGTCCTGGACGGCGTCGACCTCGCCGTCGCACCGGGGGAGTTCGTCTGCCTGCTCGGTGCCTCCGGGTGCGGCAAGTCGACGCTGCTCAACCTGATCGCCGGGCTCACCTCGCCCACAGCCGGCTCGATCACGCTGTCGGCAGACCGGCCGGCGCTGATGTTCCAGGAGCCCGCGCTGCTGCCGTGGCTGACCGCCGCAGGCAACGTCGAGCTGGCGCTGAAGGCCCGCGGAGTCGGCCGCGCCGAGCGCCGGGACGAGGCCGACCGGCTGCTCCGGCTGGTCAACCTCGGCGGCCAGACCGGCAAGCGCCCGCACGAGCTGTCCGGTGGCATGCGCCAGCGCGTGGCGCTGGCCCGCGCGCTGGCCCAGGACAGCTCGGTGCTGCTGATGGACGAGCCGTTCGCCGCCCTGGACGCGATCACCCGGGACGTGCTGCACGAGGAGCTCGTCCGGGTGTGGTCGGCCCAGCGGCTGGCCGTGGTGTTCGTGACCCACAACGTCCGGGAGGCGGTCCGGCTGGCCCAGCGGGTGGTGCTGATGAGCTCCCGGCCCGGCCGGATCGTCCAGGAGTGGACCGTGGACATGTCCCAGCCACGGGCCATCGAGTCCCCCGGGGTCGGGGCGCTGGCCACCGAGATCACCGCCCAGCTGCACCAGGAGATCAGCCGCCATGCCCAGTGACGCCCCGGGGTCGGTCCAGGACCCGATCGTCGTCGAGCCCCGCCGACTCGCCACCGGGCGCAGCGTCGAGGCCGGCCTGGATGCCCTCGACACCGCCACGGCCGCGCCCGCCCGCCGGGGGGCGTGGCGCACGCTGACCCGGTCGGTGCTGCCCCCGGTGGTCTTCCTGGCCCTGCTGGTGGGGGTCTGGCAGCTGGTCTACCTCGCCGGGGTCAAGCCGTCGTACGCGCTGCCCGGCCCGGCCAAGGTCGCCGCCACCTTCTGGGAGACGGTGACCGACGGGCGGGCGGCCGAGGCGGTCTGGACCAGCGTCAGCCGCGGTGGGGTCGGGTTCGCCCTCTCCCTGGTCATCGGCACGCTGCTGGGCCTGGCGATGTGGGCGAGCACCTGGCTGCGGGCGGCCATCGGGCCGATCGTCAGCGGGCTGCAGAGCCTGCCGTCGGTCGCCTGGGTGCCGGCGGCGATCATCTGGTTCCAGCTGACCGACGCCGCCATCTACACCGTCGTGCTGCTGGGCGCGGTGCCCTCCATCGCCAACGGGCTGCTCACCGGGTTCAAGCAGGTGCCGCCCCTGTTCGACCGGGTCGGCCGGGTGCTGGGCCTCGGTGGGCTGGACCGGATCCGGCTGGTGCTGCTTCCCGCCGCGCTGCCCGGGTATCTCGGCGGCCTGCGGCAGGGCTGGGCGTTCGCCTGGCGGTCGCTGATGGCCGCCGAGCTGATCACCTACTCGCCGTCCCTGGGTCAGGGGCTCGGCCAGCTGCTCAACATCGGCCGGGAGCTGAGCCAGATGTCGCTGGTGATCACCTCGATCGCACTGATCCTGCTGGTCGGGGTGGCCATCGAGCTGCTGGTGTTCGCTCCGCTGGAGCGGGGGGTGCTCCGCCGCCGCGGCCTGACCACCGACCGCTGAAGCCCGCCGTCGGCCTCCGACCCCACCCCACCTTCTGACGATCATGGCGCCGCGACCACGCCCGTGACCCCGGCAGTGGTTCCGGCGCCATGATCGTCGCGGAGAGGGGTCGCCCGGTCTCACAGCAGGTCGAACTCGTTGAACTCGGCGCCGCCGGACAGCTGGGCGTAGCCGGGGCCGCGGTCGAAGAAGGGCTGGACCTCCGGGCGGGCGGCCCGGAGCTCGGCGCGCAGGGCCTCGGTGGCGGCCGCGTCCGCACCGCCGTCGGCGTCGACCACCACGCCGTAGTCCTCGCGCGCCCCGGCGACCGACACCTTGCGCCAGGCGATGTCCCGCAGCACCTCGCCGACCGGGCGCTCCAGCGGGTCGCCCCAGCCGCCGCCGCCCGTCGTCCGCACCCGGACGACGGTGCCGGCGCGCAGCGGCTCGGCGTCGGCGAGCGCGTCGACCTCGTGCTCGTGGGGGCCGCCGGGGTCCACGGTGATGGAGAACGGCCGGCCCGCCCGGCCGCCGTTGACGCCCCAGCAGGACAGGATCGAGCGGTCGGCGATCGACATGAAGTGCGCGTCGCGCAGCACCCGGATGTGCTTGTCGTACCCGCAGCCGCCGCGGTACCGGCCCGGTCCGCCGGAGTCCACCGCCAGCCCCAGCCGCTCGATCCGCAGCGGGAACCGTGACTCGGTGAACTCCGCCGGCAGGTTCCGGGAGTCCGGGACGACGTGGATGGTGTCCTCCCCGTCGGCGTAGTACCGCCCGCCCGAGCCGCCGCCGAGCACCTCGCGCATCAGATAGGGCGCGCCGTCGTCGTCGGTGCCGTACACCCCGGTGTAGCGGATCGTCTCCTGGTCGGCCGGCATCCGGCCGCCGGTGGCCTTGGCCAGCACGCCGGCGAGCACCCCGAGCAGCCGCAGGATCACGAACGTCCGGGCATTGGTCGGGGCCGGGAAGACGGGGGTGAGCAGCGTGCCCTTC